>JANMQQ010000455.1:0-42549 GCA_031370545.1 Gammaproteobacteria bacterium | reverse complement strand
CTTGGTGAATGCTTCAGTCACGGCACCGCCACCTTCATGATCATGGGCGACATCTGCACACGCCGCTGCCCGTTTTGCGACGTGGCCCACGGCCGCCCCAACCCGCTGGACGTCAACGAGCCTGTGAATCTGGGCAAGACTATTCAAGCGATGGGATTGAAATACGTCGTCGTCACCTCAGTCGACCGCGACGACTTGCGCGACGGCGGTGCGCAGCACTTCGTCGATTGCATAACTTCGATTCGCACGCTGGCGCCGCAGACACGCATCGAAGTGCTGGTACCGGATTTTCGCGGCCGCATGGATGTGGCACTGGATATTTTGAACAAGGCCCCGCCTGACGTGTTCAACCATAACCTCGAAACCGTGCCACGACTTTACAAGCAGGCACGCCCCGGCGCGGACTACCAATGGTCACTGACCTTGATCCAACGTTTTAAAGCGCTCCACCCGCAGGTGCCGACCAAATCCGGCCTGATGCTCGGCCTGGGCGAGACCTCGGCAGAAATCGAAGCCGTGATGGCCGACCTGCGCGCCCACGACTGCGACATGCTCACCTTGGGTCAATACCTGCAACCTAGCAAGCATCATCTGGCAGTCGCGCGCTACGTTGAACCGGCTGAGTTTGATCGACTGGCGGAAGTGGGGTATGCCCTGGGATTCAAAAATGTCGCGAGCGGACCGATGGTGCGCTCGTCGTATCATGCCGATCAGCAGGCGGGCGGGTTGGCGTAGGGTGCGCAGTGCGCACTGCTGCTTTTTAAGCGGAAGTCGATGCCTACAATGTAACCAAGTTACATAGCTGGCCCAGCTAAATCTTACGCGTTAACGCCATAATTTTTTCGGTACTCAACCCGGTAGTCGCCTTGCCGCGCAGGTCCGTAACAAACCCCGCGCGCGTCGCGATAACGCACCCGCTTTCTTATGCAATACGCTTTTAGCTTCCCGGCGCCGCTCCGTGATCAACTCCTGCGCGAGATTGCGCATGCCGCCTGCATAACGCTTTACCAATTCCTGCGCCGCATACACCGCTTGACTGGCAGTCAGAATCTCCAAAACTCCTTCAGGGTAATGCAGCACCAGCTCATCACCCACCGTCATACCCATCTGGCGACGCAAGCTGGCCGGAATCACCACGCGCCCACCCTTGCCAAGCTTTACCGAATTCATAAACCACCTCACTACTCGTTTAACGTCCGTGTTACTGCAGGATGCGGCGTGTGCACCATGACGCGATCTCAAGGCAAGCGGCCCGCAGCGACCATGCGGTTTCTCAAAATCGACGGCACAATCCAAGTCACGATGTCGTCGAACTCACCACCTGGGGCACTTGCACTGGTTTGTGTATGGCTAATAAATAAAGCCGCCGTATTACCAGGACAAATCGCATTCTCGACCTCATCCGGGGGCGGCACAACCGGAGGCGGGACAGGAATCGCCGGACACGTCATCTGCAGCCCGCTTGGCAGATACGCGCCGCGACCGTTCTTGCCATGTGAAACAATCACAGCGGGAATTGTATTGGCAACAAGTGCAGCGGGTACGGAACCAACTCTTATATCCATATCGCCGTCACTACACAATGCAAATGACGCGCTGGTTGAACTTGTTGAGCACGCAGCAGGCGGCACTGTAGGTGGATCGGCAAAAGACGGCGTGACACGATATGTAAAGCGCCGCCCCCAGGCATCGACTTCGCTTACCCCCAACGTTACCCACGGCACAACACCAAGCGCATTTGCACCAGCACAGGTAGCACGCAGTATTCCGGCGCTTCCCGTACCAGAAACACTTGCAGGGTCCGCTGGACAGGGTAGCTGACCATTGACCATCGCGTATCCGATTAGTGCTTCATTAATTTCCTTCAACGCTTTTTCTGTTTCGGTGCGGCGCTGAGCTTCAACCTGGGAAGCCAATGGCATCAACAATCCACCGAGCAACAGCCCAACAATCACCAACACAATGGCGATTTCAATGAGCGTGAATCCCTGTGCGTCATATATCAATGATGTTTTCATAATCGTCGCCTTACGCAAATTATTCGTAATCACCTAGGGCGCCACAATAATCACTTGGTCATTAAAACTTGGGGTTGCCGGACCATACTGAAATATATTGTCTGGAGTGGATTGATTCTGTCCCTCCAGGTAGTCCCCCAGCCTGCCCGAGGGATGAATGCCCGCAAGCGTCCGGCCCGTCATGATAACCAGCGCCTGCTTGTTATCGGTTGGATTGGGCGTGTTATTGACAGTTAAACAATTTGTACCAGGAATACACGCGGGCACTGCTATGGCGTAATACATGACCCATGGCCAGTTCTGTGCAGCAACCCACGGTGGCAAGGTTGGAGCAGTGGTTGCCCCACACACGCCTCCCCAATTAATTGGCTGCGCACTGCTCGCAGGCAACAAACCTTCGCGTTTTAATGGGAAGCTAGAATAAGTTATTGGCGTAGGTGTTGTACTCGGATCTTTGAACTGCGCTGCCCAAGGGTAACTTCCGCAGTTGGTTGCGTATGTCAGCAATGTATTTTTGACTTCACGCGCTACCCGCTGTTCGACGACACGAAACAAATCATCGTGCGTGATGGTAAGCAAGCGGTCATTGACCCAGACGTCTTCATGGTTGAGTGGATTGCGTATTTCTCCTGAAATGAATCCGTTTGTCGCACTACCACCGATAAAATCGTCGGCGTTGTCTTCGATGCCGGTAATAATGTCGAGATAATTCACCGGATTGCATTTGGGGGTTAGCGTCGCGGGTGTAGTCGTGCATTTTTCCGTAGTATCGCAATTCACTCCGACCACACAGCTACGATCCTGCGGTAAGGCGGCACCTTGGCGAGTTATAACTGCACCCGGGGAAAAAATAACCGCGATGGCGGCGGATTGATTGGTTCCGTTTAAAACTATCGCACCGGTTGGATCACGTACGGTTATGGCACCGTTGACGTCACTGTTTAGCCGGACATTTTTGTTCCCCGCGTGGAACGCATCAGACACTGCGTACCACAGACGCTCACCATTGCCGTCGCGTAAATCAGGAAGGTCTAAGTTTCTCCAGGGGAGCCTCCCGATCAGCCTCGCACAATTTAACGTTGGTCCCGGAACAGAAATATACTCAACTGGCGGTACAGCACGGCCATCATTATCGATATCAGGACATGGCAACTCGCCCGGCCGGTTCGCATCCCCTGCTGCATACCCGATCAACGCCTCCTTCGCCTGCGCTAACGCCGCCGCGGTTTTCTGCTCCGTCTCGATTCGACCGCTCGCCCGATTCAACTGGCTCACCAGCAAATACGCCCCGCCGGTAATCAGCAGGACCAGCATCACCAGCAGCGCCGCGCCGCGCTGGCGCGCGCGGGTCAGGGCTTGATGGTGTGCGGTTCGCATATCAGGTGCAGGTCGCCTTCGGGGGTTTTGGTGCTACGGCAGGCGCCAGTGCTTGGTGTAGTGGTGTTGGTGGCGCCTTGGTAGGTTTCGCTGATTTTGCCGGTGTTGGGGTCGAATTCCTGGCCGGGCTTCAGGCTGATGTGTTTGCCGTCGGCACCGAAGGTGACTTCTACTTGACCTGCGAAAACACCCGTCGCCTTTACCTTTTTGTCGCCGTCCGGGTTGAGCCAGGTGGTGTTTTTACCGTGGCTGTTGACGATCATGCCGCCAACCTTGACTTTTTTTCTTGGCGCTTCTTTCTCCGCTTCAGCAGCTGCCGCTTCCGGCTCGGCTGCGACTTCGGCGCTACCCGACTTGAGCGACAGGCGATCAAGCGCGGCACGTTGTGCCGGAGTGGTAAATAAATAACCCAACCCATCCGCCGCGTTGGCGTTGGCCGACAGCGTTAGCAGCAAGATCACCAAGGTGCCGGTGCGTGTCATGACGGTGCCACCGGCGGCTGGATGGTATGCCAGATCAATTTACATTGCGCAGAAATATTGCTGGTGGAGTTATTGATGGTGATCTCCGGCTGCGCACGATCAATCAAACACGATTTCAAATTGAAGATGCCTGCGTTCTGCACGCTGAGGTCTTGCAGCAACGCGAGCAGATTGCCTTCGTGCAGCAGATCCAGCCGCAAGGTCATTTCGCTGCCCTGCAATTGAAACTCTCCGGTATTAACATTTTGATCGGGCGCGGCCACGGCGCGTGGTAATACTTCGTAGGTCAGACCCAGCACGCGATGCTTGGCTGCCATCAGGTGCAACAAGTCGATCCAGTTCAAGCGATTCTCGTCGCCGACAAAGCCGCTGGCTTGCAGTTGGCGATACTGTGGCCAGTAGCGCTCTATCAGTTGGCGCTCCTGAATGGCCGCAACATAGCGGTCGCGAATCTGATTCAGCGATGCCTGGTATTGACTATTTTCCGCCGCCAATCTGCTCACGTAATAATGGGTGATACCAACGGTCGCGGCGCTCACGGCAATGGCCACCGCCATGCCGATCAACGCGCCGCGCAACACCGGCCATTCGATGTCAGTGAATTTCATGTTTCACCTTCATGACCGCCTGCAGGATAAACAGCGCAGTGTGATTCTGTTCCTGCACGCCGGTCTTGCCTTGCAGCAACACGGCGGGGTCGGTGTTCAACGGCAGCTCCACCGCGCGCACGCTCTCAAGCTCGACATTTGACTTGAGAGTCGCCACCAGACGATTGACCTGTTCAAAAGCCTTACGATAATCGCCATCAAACGCGCGCAAACTGGCTTTGACTTGCGCCACTTGATAAAGATCGTTAGTGACTGGCACTTCGCCCGTCGCAGGGGCGACAGGCGTCGCTGCAACCGCAGCACCGCTGAACGTAACCGAGGCCGGATCAGGAGTGACTACCCACTCGATGGACTGCACATCCACCTGCGGAAAGCCTTGCAAGCCCGCGCTCAATGCGTAAAGCATGGGATGCGGTAAAGCGCTTTTATTTGTCAAGCTCCGCGCCAACTCGACGCCAGCGCGCAGATTTTGCGGGCTGACCGGCGTCTTGGGTAATTCCTCCATCACATGATCGTAACGTTGCTTGATATCACCCGAGATGCGCCCCGCGCTGCTGTTGAATTCCTGCATCAGGCGCGCGTCGATCAGGTTCATGCCGGTCCAAACCAGCGCCAACAACAACAGCATTGCACTGACCCCATGCGTTGCCGCACGCACGCGCCGATACACGTCGTAGCGGCGTTCAACCGGCATGGCGTAATCACGCAGCGGCGTGTGGCGTTTGAGCAGAAACAAAAATAATTCGTCGCAGAATTTTGCAGCAACGGCATTCGCACTGGCATTGAAACCAGTATTCAGCGTGCTCAGATCATGAAAGCGAAATTGCAAAGTCGTGGTATCGCGACAGGTCTCGCGTAACGCAACCAACTCGGGCCCGGTGCTGACGCAGTGCACTACCAACATGTCGTCACGCCCCAGCAGCTTTAAACGCGCCAAGTAGCGCTGCGACTTGTCGACTTCGGCCAGCAATTGGTCTGCGTGCGCTTCGGGATCAGCGCTGGGCGCGGGACTCAGGCGACTGAGCTTGAGTTTTTGATCGAAGTAAAATGCCTGACGCATGCCACCGTGTTGTTGCCGGGTGATGATCAAGGCGCGCTTCTCGATCACGTCCAACGGCTTCAACAACTCACCGTACAATTGCGCGAGTGAATAAATGCCGCGTAGTGGCACTTTGCTGCGGGTCAGGGATTTAACCCAGGGCGCGATCAAGTCGCTGTTGGTGATTGCGGATATCAACGCATCGTCTTCGCGCTTGCCGTCAACCAGCTTGTTTTGGATGTAGGCCATCCGGTACGGCGTCAACCGAAATGCCTGTTCCGCGCGCCGCTTCAGCAATCCCACCTGATCACGCCCGACCACATGCGGCACGCGCTCGGAGCGAAACTCTTCTTCGATCACGTCGACCAGCACACCCGTCACCATGCCGGAGTCTTGCGCCAGATGTTCGGCCAGCGCAGCGTAGCCATCGTTGTCCGCCATGAATTCCATCGGGCCGTGCAAATGCTTACCTTGCCACACGTACACGGCGGCATGACCGTTGGAGATAAGAATGACACGGCCGCTCATGTCTTGATCTTTCCGATAATGTCGTAAATTGGCCCCAGCACCGACAACATGATCCAGCCCAGCAGCAAACCCAGCACCACGGTTAACACGGGTTCGATCATGGCCTGTGCCCGTTCGATGGATTCGTTCACGTCGCGATTGTAGAAATAGCTGATGTTCAGCAGCGCGGCGTCGAGCGCACCGGTG
Organism: Gammaproteobacteria bacterium; assembly: GCA_031370545.1. Lineage (GTDB taxonomy): Bacteria > Pseudomonadota > Gammaproteobacteria > SG8-11 > SG8-11 > UBA6921. Next base: position 36,311 of record JANMQQ010000455.1, on the reverse strand, counting down.
GACTCGCCGACCTTGAGCATGCGCACCACCAGCGGCGGAAATAGTCCGACGCTGGCCATGCTTGCGGAGATGCTGTTGCCGTCGCTGATTTTCTTGCGCACATCGTTGAGCGCCTGCGTGATGACCAGATTGCCGGTGGTTTTTTCGACGATCTGCATGCAGCTCATCACGGTGATGCCGGACGCGTAGAGCAGCGCAAAATAGTTGGCAAAGCGGGTCAGAATAATTTTGCGCAGAATCGGGCCGACCACTGGCAGGTTCAACTTGATACCGTCGAGCCGAAAGCGCACCGCCGCGCTGCGCTTCGCCGCCACGATGATGGAGATAATGGTGAGCACCGGCACCGCGATGATCACATACCAGTAATTCACAAACGCGCTCGACACCACAATCAAAATGCGCGTGTGGATTGGCAGCTCGTTACCGGTGGATTTAATGAACGACACGAGCTGGGGCACCAGATAAATCATCAAAAAGAACACCACACCGATGACCACAATGCCGACGAAGGTGGGGTACAGCAGAATTTTTTTGGTCTGCGCAGCCAGCTCGTCCTGCCACTTGATGTTCTCGGTAATATTTTTCAACACATCAGGTAATTGCCCGGCTTCCTCTCCGGCTCGAATCAGTTGTGCGAATACTTCGTCGAATACTTTCGGGTGCTCGGCGAGCGACTGCGACAAGGTCTTGCCCGCTTCGATGCTCTGCGTGATGGCCGAGATCACTTCACGAAACACCGGGTTGTCAACACTGTCGCGCAGATCCACCAAGCCTTCGTGAATCGGCACGCCTGCGCGCGCCAATTGTTCAAGGTGATAGCAAAACGTAATGAGGTCGCGACGCGTGACTTTTTGGCGCGAACCGAAGCGCGCGCGGGCGGCGCTGAAGCTGATGAGCTCCAACTCCATGCGCGTCACGCGCAAGTCAAGATCTGCCTCGTTGGCCGCGTCAACGTTGCCGGTGACGGTGGTGCCGTCGCGACTGATGGCTTTGTATTTAAAATTGGGCATGGCCGTGGGTCACGGTTCTCGGTTGGGACCGATGAACGATTAATGCGCCAATTGCTCGATCAGAGCTTTCCTTCCCCCTGCAAGGGGGAAGGTTACGACTGCATGGATGCAGGAGGTAGAGCAACGCATGGAGCAGTTGCCGAGGATGGGGGTGATTGGTTAAAAACAGCGTGCTTGCACACCCCCATCCCAGCCTTCCCCCTTGCAGGGGGAAGGAGCGCTTCAATGTTTCAGCTAGGTTCATTCGCCACTGTTCTCATTGCGTTAGTCGATTAGAGCATTCATTCCAAGATGGGGATGGAGCTATACAATTATCGGATGTCATTTTTGTTGCTAAGCATGACATTTAATTTCACTCAATCCGCGTGGTGAGATCCACCACTCGCGACACTTCCTCAAGACTGGTCACACCGTTCAGAATGAAGCGCACCCCGTCGTCTGCCAGAGTCTTGAAGCCGCGCACTTTCGCATGTTGTTCCAGTTCGTGCTTGGAAGCGCGGCGCGCGAGCAATTCGTCAATCGCGGCATCCATGCGTAAAATTTCCAGCAACGAAAAACGGCCTTTGTAGCCTCGGTTATCGCAGCGATCACAGCCTTTGGCGCGGTATAACTTCACCTGCTCGTACTGAACATCGCTCAGGCCCAGCAACATCCGCTCAAGCTCCGACGGCGCGTACGCTTCTTTGCAATGCAGGCACAGGCGCCGCGCCAGGCGTTGCGCAATGATGCCGATGATGTTGCCTTCCATCACCTCGGGCTTCACGCCGATATCCAGAAGTCGAGGAATGGCGCCTACGGCGGAATTGGAATGCAGCGTTGTATACACCTGGTGCCCGGTCATGGCGGCGCGAAACGCCATTTCGGCGGTTTGTTCGTCGCGGATTTCGCCGACCAGAATGATGTCCGGATCCTGCCGCATCATCGAGCGGATGCCGTTGGCGAAATCCATCTTGGTCGCTTCATTCACCGACGACTGGCGAATCATGCTCATCGGATACTCGACCGGATCTTCAAGGGTCATGATGTTGACATCTTCGCTGTTGACGTGATTCAGCATCGAATACAGCGTGGTGGTCTTGCCGCTACCGGTCGGCCCGGTCACCAGAATGATGCCGTTGGGACGCGCCATCAGCAGCTTGAGCAGCGACAGCATGTCTTCGGTCAGATTGAGCTTGTCCAACGGCACAATGCCTTTTTGCCGGTCGAGCACACGCAGCACGATATTTTCACCGTGCGTGGTGGGTTGAGCGGCAACACGAAAATCAATCGGGCGACCCAGCAACGTCAGCGAGATGCGCCCATCTTGCGGTGCGCGCGTTTCGGCGATGTTCAACCCGGCCATGACTTTCAGGCGCACTGATATTCCCGACCAGTAATTTTTATGCAGTGTGCGAACCTGGCGCAGCACGCCGTCGATGCGATAGCGCACGCGCAGAAAACCCTGCTCGGGTTCAAAGTGAATATCGGACGCGCCGCGCTTCACCGCATCGGCCAGCAATGCGTCCACTAACCGTACCAGCGGCTGACTGTATTCGTTGTTGCCCGCTTGCAGGCTGGTGTAGTCGACTTCGCCGGTTTCAATTTCGTTGATGATGCCGTCGATAGACAGCTCGAAGCCGTAAAAATTGTCGATGGCCGCTTCGATTTCAGGCTCGGCGGCCAATAATGTCCTGACCTGTATCTCGCCGCCTAACGCAGCGTTGAGCTGGTCAATAGCCACCACGTTAAATGTGTCGGCCATCGCCACAGTCAGAATGTTTTGATCGCGATCAAAACTCAGCGGCACCATTTTGTAGCGACGTGCGACGTCTTTCGGAATCAAGCGCACGGCGTCGGCGTCGGCGATCACATTGGCCAGCGAAATACTTTCCTGCCCGGTGGTTTCACCCAGCGCATCACGAATCAGCGCCTCGGAAACAAAGCCGAGCTGGATGAGAATTTTGCCTAACGGAATATTCTGTTTTTTTTGCTCGGTGAGCGCGATGCGCAGCTGGTCTTGATTGACCAGACCCTTTTCCAGCAATGCTTCGCCCAGCATACGTTTGCGTGGCTTGGGAATACTCATGGCGTAGTTCCACCACCGGGGACTGCGTCCATCGCTTGCAAGCGTCGCCGCACGTCCTCGGGACGAAACCGTGTGGCCTGCTTTGCGGCCAGCTCCAACGCCGCACGATAATATTTTATCGCCGCATCCGCCTGCCCCAAATGATCGAAGCTGACCGCCAGATTAAATGCGTAATCAGCGTTGTCGCGCTGCGCTTGCACTGCTGACTGCAAGGTGCGGGTGGCCTCCAGCCAGCGCTGCTGTTGCATCAGAAAAGTTGCGTAAGTAAACAACAGATGCGGTGCGCCCGGTTCTTGTTCGAGCAGCGCTTTGATGCGGGCTTCTTGCTGCAATGGATCAAACGAACCGCTCACGCTGACGAACCCGGCTTGCGCGATGCTGTCTTTTGGGTCAAGTGTCAACAGTTCGGAATAAATTTCTTGGGCGCGTACAAAATCTTTCTGCCGTACTGCTATTGCGGCCAGGCCCAGCAACGCGTCGCGATTGTGTTCATCGTGGCTGAGCACGCGGGCATACAAGTTTTGTGCGTTGCCATCGTCACCGCTTTGGTACGCACGATAGGCGGTTTGCAGCGTAGCAAATGTATCGTTTTGTTCTGCATCGCGGCTGACACTGATCGGCGCGGGGGGCGGAACCGGTACCCCCTCGACTGCAACGCGGCCTGCGCCGGATGCTTCGTTGGGCACCACCACAACCGATGCAGGCACCGCACTTGTGATCGCATTCGCTGACGCGGGTGGTGAGGCTACCGGCGCATTCTCGATGCTGGGCCGTTTGACCTGCGGCTTGGTTTTCACTGCCACAACTGCTGCGGGCTTGGTCGGCACGATGACGGTCGGTGGCACCGCCGCAACGGTTGGCGGCGCGGCGGCGCTGGCATCTTGCGCTACCGGGCCAGGCTGCGGTGCGCCCAAGGTCGACTGTTGGGTGAGGTATTGCGCCATTGAGTGGTAATACCAGTAGCCGCCTCCGCTTAATGTCAATACCAGAGAAATTCCCGCCCCGATCCACACCAGTGAGATACGGCGACGCGGTGGCAAGGGGCGCGACACGGGCGGGGAATTCTTCACCGGCGTGGAAATGTCGAGACTAAGCTCCGGCTTGCCGGGAGGAGGGATGATTTTGGGCGGCGCTGCCGGTGCAACGTAAACGGGCGGTGCCGCAACTTCCATTGGCGCGGGCGGGCGCGTAATCGGCGGAGTGACTTCGGCAAGCCGCCCGGTCATGAGCGTAAAGGCTGCCGCAGTCAGCGCGGGCGCGGCGTTAACCGGTGACTTTTCCGGGACATTGATCGGTTCGGGTTTGGCAATGACTGCGTCAGCCGGAGTGAGCTCTAACGCCAGCGCGGGTGAAGTGGACGTGGCTACAACCGGCCCCTCGACCACTTTGCGCTTGGCTTGCTCCGCCTTCTTTAAGGCTTCCATCAACAGGCTCATGGCTGCGCTCCGTTACTTTTGCGACGCATGGCCTGGCTCCGTATTCGGAGCTGTGGAAACTCCCGGCGCAACCTCGGGCAAAAAGCGCCGGAAGTCTTTGAGTTCAGCGGACAGCGAGGCGTTACGTATCACTGTGGGCCGCAGGAAAATCACCAACTCGGTCTTGGTCAACTCTTCATCTTTGTAACTGAACAAGCTCCCGATCCACGGCAGACTCGACAGCAGCGGAATGCCGGAGTTGGACTTGGTAACCTTGTTTTGCATCAATCCGCCCAGCACCGCGATCTGGTTGCTGTCGATCTTGAGCAGCGACTCCATTTCGCGGATTTGTATTTCCGGAATTAAATTGTCAAATCCAGAACCCGCTAGCCGCTGGGCCGGGTCGATGACATAACCCGTGATGCGTGAAATGGTTGGACGGATATTGATGGTCACGCGGTCATCGTCGGTGATTTGCGAAGTGACACTCATGACCAGGCCGACCGGCACGGTGTGGATTTCGCTGGTGTAGGTCCGCCGTCCCTGCGACGTGGCGGTGCCCTCGGTGATTTCCAGCGCGGTGGTGAAATAGACTTTTTCATCGACCACTTTGAGCAAGGCGGTTTGATTGTTCAGCGCCATGATTTTCGGGCTGGACAGGACCTTGACATTTCCGAATGTCTCGAGCATGTGCAGCGCGGAAAATACTTTGTCAAATGACCCGATCGCCTTGTCATAAGCCAGCAGGAACGACGGCGGCGTGGCCAGATTGCCGCCGACCAAAGCTGAACTCGCTGACACTCCGTTCGACTTCGACACCAGGTTCCAGTCCACTCCGGACTGATAGCGATTGTTCAACTCCACTTCAACGATGGTCGCTTCAATCAACACCTGGCGCTGCACGTTCGCCAGGATGCGATCAAGAAACGCCTGAATCTGTTCATGTTGCCGAGATGTGGCACGTACGCTGATCACGCCGCTGAGCGGGTTGGCGATCACGGCGTTTTCTCCGCCGCCCAGAATGGCGACGATGTTTTTCTCCAACAGCTCCCAGAAATTATTGTTGCTGGCGATATTGATCTCGGTGTTGGATTTGTTGCCTGCGTTGCCGCCACTCTGCTTGACGCTGCCACCGGTAGTGGCGATTTCAGTTGCTACGCTGACCGTGCTTTTTGTTTCACGGGTCATGTTTACGTAGTCGACTTTATAAGTGCGAAAATGCGGCACGTCCGGTGAAATCACCAGGTTGGGGCCGATCACTTCGTAACGCAGACTGATCTGCTCAGCAATGCGACTAAGAATCTGCGGCAGGGTCTGTTTTACCGCATTGAGCGTGACGGTGCCGCTGACATTCGGATGAATGTCGAGATTCATCTTGGCGTCGCGCGCCAACGCAAACAGCAACTCTTTGACCGACACATCGCTCACCGTCACGGTGTAGGTTTCCGGCGGCGTGCTGAGCTTTGGCTGGGGCAAAAACGGTGTTTGCTGTACCGGCGCAGGAATCTCGCCGACTGGTTCCGAGGCACGACTGAGATGCGCGGGAGATTGCGCCGGTGGATGCGTTGCCGTGCAGGCAGCGAGCCACGCCACGGCGGCGAGCAATACACCAGGACTTAAGAATTTGTTCGGTATCATCATGACTCATCCATGGTTGCCCGCACCTGACGGACGCTGCGCAAAAATGGTTTGTAACGTTTAACTTCGGTGGGTAGCGCCTCCAACGCCGCTTTGGCGTCGGCATAGTTGGCGAACTCGCTGTACAACACGCCGTACACGGCCTGGCCGTTATGTCGCGCCTGGTAGATAAAAATCCGATCCAGAAAATCCACGCTGTCCTGGCTGCGTAAGAAGCGCTCCAAGTCCTTCGCTGCATCGGCAGTGACCCGCAACACTTGAATGCTGAAATGGTTTCCCTCCGCCTGCCGCAACCACTCACGCGTGCGATCTACACGGGTCGTGACAAATACTTCGAGCGAATCGCCGCCAAGTGGAGTTGACGTGCCTGCGGATTCTGCGGAAGTGGCCACGAGCGGCTTGTCCGATGCCGCGCTAACTTGGGCGGATGATGCTATCGGTGTGATATCAGCAGACGACTCAGCTGCGCGCAGCACCGACCATACGATGATTCCGACAATCGCCATGATCGCCGCCGCTGCGATCCACAAGTGCGGTAACACGGCAGGCGAGCGATATTCGCTGTCGCGCAGCGCCGCTGCCATATGTCGGTACGTGACCCGTGTCTGCCCGTCGGCAAACGCTGCCAACAGCGCTTTGTCGGCCATCACATTCACGCGGCGCATCAAGCCTTGCGAAACCCGCACTAACAATCCGAGCGCGTTGCGTTCGAACACGTCGCCATTCGGATGACCCGCCGCGCGCAGCCGATGGCCCACGTACTCGGTGATCATGCTCGCGGCCAATGGGCCCAAACTAAAGCTGTGTGTGATGCGCTCGCGCAACTGGCGAATGCGTGGATCAGCCAGATGCACATCCAGCTCGGGTTGTCCGAACAGCACGATTTGCAGTAGTTTTTCGCGCTCGGTTTCCAGATTGGTGAGCAGACGGATTTCTTCCAGTGTGTCGAGCGGCATGCCCTGCGCTTCTTCAACGAATACCACCACGCGGCGATTTTCTGCATGGCGCGCCAGCAGCAATTCCTGCAACGCCTGTTGCACTTGCAGGCGCGACGCGGTGCTTGCGATCGACATATGTAAATCCGCAGCGATGGCGAAAATAACGTCGTCGGGGTCGATGCGCGGATTGGATAGGTACACAACGTCGACAGTTTGTGGCAGGCGCGTCTGCAACATGCGGCACAGCATGGTTTTGCCGCTGCCCACTTCGCCGACGACTTTGACGATGCCTTCACCGTGCGTGATGGCATACGACAACGCGTCCAGCACATCGCCGCGCTTGCCACCGGCATAAAATAGCTGCGTGTCGGGCGTGATGCCGAACGGCGCGCGCTGCAATCCAAAGTGTTCGTAGTACACCGCGTTACCTCTTGAGTCTCTCAATTTGGCGGTGGTGACCAGTTATTGTCATGACCTGGTATAAAGAAATTTGCGTACCGCCCAGCGTATACAACGGCACAAGTGGCTTGCATGTTTAGACCCGGCAATTTCGCGGTAGGCGCGATGTTGCAAGCTAAAGTCTCTGGCCGCTCTGCCGAATACCGCTGCGTTAGATTCTGCTACCCAAACGAGCGTCACGATGATCCGAACATATTGGCAAGTCAGATTGGATGCATGGCTGGTGATGCTGCTGGGCGTGTGGATGTTGAGCGCCTGTGGCAAAGCCGCTGACACCGGAACAACCGATACTGCGCCGGTCACGCCCAGTGTTCCCACCGTCACGATTGCGCTGGTGCGCAGCTCGGACGGTGTTGCGACTTCGTCCATCAGCAGCGCGTCGCCGGGCACAGTAAAAGTCAACATCAAGCTCAAAGATGGTTCATATCCGCAAAATGTTTTGGTGGCTTTCACATCACCTGATCTGGGCACACTCAGCCCGACGACGGCACTTACTAATGGCGGTGGCGACGCCGTCACTCAATTACTGGCGGATGGAAAGACTGGCGCAGGAACTATCACCGCAACCGCGAGCGTTGATGGACAGGCATTGTCGGCCAGCTTGAATTTTTCGGTGACGTCATCGGCGGTGGCCGGGCGCACGCTGGCTATGGTGTTAAAAGACAACATCGGCACCGCAACCAGTAGCGTGCGCGCCGACGCAACGGGCACCCTGACCGCCACCGTCACTGACGCGGCGGGTGCTGGGCTTGCCAATGTCATCGTCGTATTCGATGCAACGCTCGGCGCACTCTCGCCCAGCAACGGCACGGCGATCACCAACGTATCGGGACAGGCCTCGGTAACGCTTGGATTTAGGGATGCGCTGGGCGCCGACACGGCAAAAGCCACCGCGACGATTGGCGGGGAAGTCCTCACCGCCACATTAAATTATCAAGTTGCGCCCCCTGCGATCCGCATGGGGTATACCAGCGGGTCATTTACCCAAGGCGTGGTCGGCATTGGCACATCACCATTGTCACCGGGCGGCACCACCGGCCTCACCGTCAATGTCGTCGATGCGAATGGCAGCGCATTCACGGTGCCGATCAGCGTGAGCTTTACCTCAAACTGCGCCGCGGTGGGCAAGAGCAGCATCGACTCCTCGGTCTCGACCATTAATGGTCAAGCTGTGGTCACCTATCAAGCCAATGGCTGCGTCGGTACCGACGGCGTGATGGCCACGGCATCCTTCGGCGGCTCCAGCTTCAGCGCAATGTCTAACCTCGTCGTCAGCGCGGACACGGCCGGATCAATCGAATTTGTATCTGCGACACCCGCGTTGATCGCCATCAAGGGCACGGGCGCAGTGGGCCTGAGCGAAACCTCAGCGGTGGTGTTCAAGGTAAAAAGTACCCAAGGCCGAGCCGTTGCAAATCAGCTGGTGAATTTCTCGCTCAATACCGGAGTAGGCGGCTTAGTGCTGGCACCTGCCAGCGGTTTTACCAATAGCAACGGCGAGATCAGCACCGTGGTGCGTTCGGGTGCGGTTGCGACCGGTGTACGCGTCACCGCCAGTACGGTTGCCAGTGGCCTGACGCTCACCGGCCAGTCGAGCCAGTTGACGGTGAGCACCGGAATTCCGGATCAAAACAGCGCCAGCATTGCGGTTTCGATGCTTAATCCTGAAGGTTTTGACCGCGATGGTGAAACGGTGACGGTGACTGGACATGTCGCCGACCATTTCAATAATCCGGTACCTGACGGCACCACGCTATCGTTCATTACCGAAGGCGGCGCAATTGAACCTTCTTGTCTGACAGTTAAAGGCACGTGCCAAGTCACCTGGACAAGTCAATACCCGCGCCCGGTTGATCATCGGGTAGGCATTCTGATGACCGTCGTCGGCAATGAAAGCTTCTCTGACGAAGACGGCGATGGCAGCTACAGCGACAATGATGGGGAGCCCTATGACGATTCCAACAACAATGCTTTGCTCGACGAGCCCTTCACCGATGGCAACGCCAACTTGTATTTTGATGAACCGTTTACCGACATTAATCTGAATGGCATTTATAACTTTGGCGAGCCCTTTGTTGATTACAACCACAATGGCCAATACGACGGCGCAGGCAATAATCCGGCTGGCGAAACCTTATTCACTGACCGCAATGGCAATGGTGTTTACGATGGCGCAGGCGTAATCGCAGCCGGTGAAGCGTTCACCGATGCGAATGGTAACGGTACATTTGATGGACCAGGCTTTGCAGATTTACCGGAAGCTTTTCTCGATAGCAATGAAAACGGTGTACGCGACCCTGGCGAGCCCTACCTTGACTTCAATAGCAACGGCCAGTACGACACACGCGATGGAAAATACAGCGGTGTACTTTGCACCCATACCACGCTGTGCGCAGCGCAGAATACCGTCCATGTGCGCGCTTCCAGTGTAATTATCATGGCGGGGTCAAATCCCGACATTGTGATTCAGGACTACACCGACTCCAACGTAATCTACCGGTCCAGTTTACCGGGCGTTCCAGAAACCGGACCGTTGGATGTTTCTACAGCGAGTAAAAAACTAAAAATTTTTCTGGCTGATAGAGCTTGGCAATCGCTGCCGGGCGGCACGCGCATCTCGATATCCGCCGACGTCGGGGTACTCAAAGGCGAAACGTCATTCACAATCGCCGACATAGTTCTAATTCGCAAGCTCGCAATAGTGACGGTGGAAGATGATGATCCGAATACGGGAAAAATCGGCGTGCTTACCATTCATGTCGAAACGCCTGCCGGGGTAATTACCGAGTACACGGTTGCATTGCAGGTGTAATTGCTTTTGACGTTTAGTCCGCAGTGTGCTGGTTACGTACAGCCGACTACTTTTTGGTGGGTTTTCAACGTACCCACCAGCTGGCTTACTTCAGTCAAGTCATGGCGCTGTAGATAATCTACGATGCCTGCGTTTATTTTTGCGCACACCAGCGGATCGTAAAACAACGCGGTGCCGACACCCACTGCACTGGCTCCGGCGATGATGAATTCCAGCGCATCCTGCGCCGTTACAATCCCGCCCTGGCCAATGATGGGAATGCCGTGCGCTTTGCACACCTGATACACCTGATGCACCTTGAGTAAGGCAATCGGTTTGATCGCCGGGCCGGACAGCCCGCCTTGATTATTGCCAATAATGGGCACGCGCTCTTCGATGTCGATGGCCATGCCCATCAGGGTATTGATCACGGCGAAGGCGTCGGCGCCTGCCTCTAGGCAACGCCTCGCATTGTCGGCAATGTCGGTCTGGTTCGGTGATAGTTTTGCGATCAGCGGCTTTTTTGTCACGCTGCGGCACGCTTCGACTACACGCGCGGACATCACCGGATCGTTGCCGAACACCACGCCGCCTTCTTTTACGTTCGGACAGGAAATATTGATCTCGATGGCGTCGATCGGCGAATCGTCAAACAGCCGTGTGACTTCGCGATATTCTTCGATGGTCGAGCCCGAAACATTGGCGATGAAGCGCGTTTCGGTAAAATCCAGCGTGGGCAAAATTTTGTTCACCACGGTTGCGGTGCCAGGATTTTGCAAGCCGATGGAGTTGAGCATGCCTGCCGGGGTTTCGCACACGCGGTGCGGCGCGTTACCCAAGCGCGGTTGCAAGGTCGTGCCTTTTAAACACACCGCGCCGACATCGCGATTCGAAAATCCTTCGATGCGCGTGTATTCCTCGCCGAAGCCCACGCAGCCGGAAAGCAGCACCAACGGCGTGTTAAACTTCAGGCCGCAAAATTCCATGGCCAGCATGGATTGATTTTTCGTCGTCATTCTCAACCTGATTGCGCGCTATGTTTCACGTTGTTTTACTTGAACCCGAGATCCCGCCCAACACCGGCAACATTATACGCTTGTGTGCCAACACCGGTGCGCAGCTGCATATCATTCATCCCGCTGGCTTCAAACTCGACGACGCCAAACTGCGCCGCGCGGGTTTGGATTATCACGAGTTCGCGACCGTGAAGGAATGGAAGCATCTGGCAGAATTCAGCAGCGCGATCCAACCGCTGCGCATGTTTGCCTGCTCAACCAAGGGTCAGCGCGCGTTCACCGAGGTACAGTTCGCCGCCGGGGATACATTTTTGTTTGGTCCGGAATCGCGCGGCTTGCCGACGGCGTTGCTGGATACGTTGCCGACGGACCAAATTTTACGTATCCCGATGCTGCCGAATCAGCGCAGCTTGAATCTGTCGAATGCGGTAGCGGTGATGGTTTACGAAGCCTGGCGCCAGAATAATTTTTTGGGCGCGAGTTAAAAGATTTCGGCTTTTTGCGCACGTTCGAGCAGCAGGCTCACCGCGTCGCGCGGCGCCAGGCTTGCATACAGTACCGCATACACTTGATCAACAATCGGCATGTCAACACCGTGATTGCGCGCCAGCTCGTGGACTTCACGCGCGGTCTGCACACCTTCGATCACCTGATCAATGGATGACAATGCCTGCTCTAATGTCTTGCCCTGACCCAAGGCCAGACCGAGGCGGCGATTACGCGATTGATTGTCGGTGCAGGTAAGAATCAAGTCGCCCAGGCCAGACAACCCCATCAAGGTCTCGCGGCGCCCCCCCAGCGCGACTCCCAACCGCACCATCTCGGCCAATCCGCGCGTCACCAACGCGCAGCGCGCGTTTGCGCCGAAGCCTAAACCGTCGGAAATTCCTGCCGCAATCGCGAGCACATTTTTTAGCGCGCCGCCCACTTCAACGCCGATCACGTCATCGCTGGTATAGGCGCGAAATGTGCGGCTGTGAAATGCGCGCACAATGTCTTTTGCAAATTCCGCATCGGGCGATGCCACGGTGACTGCGGTCGGCAAACTGTGTGCGACTTCGCTTGCGAAACTCGGGCCGGAAATCACTGCCGTTGGAATGTCACTACCCAACACATCAGCCACCACTTGATGCAGCAAACAACAACTGCCGGGCTCCAGCCCCTTGGTGGCCCAGAGCATACGTGCGTCGGGGCGTAGCAACGGCTTGATATGTTCGAGGGTAGGGCGGAACGCGCTGCTCGGCACAGCGATCAAAATGTCACGTGCCGCTCCCACCGCGTGAGCAATATCGCCGGTGGGCTCCAGCGTGTCCGGCAAGGTGAGATCGGCAAGGTAACGCGGATTGCGCCGTTGCTGCGCGGCGACCTGCATTATTGTCGCGTCCCGCCCCCACAAACGCACGCGTCGGCCATTGCGCGCCAGCAACAACGCAAGCGCCGTACCCCAAGAGCCTGCGCCGATAACCGCGATGGGTGCGTCAGTTATTGACGTCATGGTACCGCTCAAATCAACGGGAGGATGGGTAAATTAGTGAACCGCGCTGACGTCCGGCGGACTCTGCTCGTGGCTACGTTGCAAATGCTGTGCAAACAATGCGTCGAAATTTACCGGCGCCAGAATCAGTTGCGGAAACCCACCCTTGGTGACCAGCTCGGAGATCGCTTCGCGCGCGAACGGAAACAGGATGTTGGGACAGAAGCTGCCCAGCATCGGTGCCAGCTCGTGCTCGGGAAAGCCGCGCACGGTAAATATTCCGGCTTGGTGGGCTTCGATCAGGTAGGCGGTCTTATCAGCCAGCTTGGCCGTCACCGTGAGTGACAGCACCACTTCATGCACGCCTTCGGCGAGCACACGCGCCGAGGTCCCCAACTCCAGGTTAACGTTGGGTTCCCATTTTTGGGTGAAAATCGCCGGAGAATTCGGTGTTTCAAACGAAATGTCTTTGATGAAAATTTTCTGGATCGTAAATTCACGGGCCGCCTCAATGCCAGGTTGCCCGTCTTGACCATTTGGTTTTGCAGTGTCCGTTGTCATAAATATCCACGCTAGTAGTTGTTTAACAGTTGTTTAAAGATATTGGCGCGTCCAGGCCAACAGGTTTTCCAGATCCATCGCGCCCGCCATGCGTGCAACTTCCTTGCCCTGCCGGTACAAAACCAGGGTCGGTATGCTGCGAATTCCGTATTGCGAGGCCAACCCGGACTCTTGCTCGGTGTCGACTTTTGCCAAGCGCACCTGCGGCTGCAATTGCGCAGCAGCATTTTCAAATACCGGTGCCATCATTTTGCACGGCCCACACCACGGAGCCCAGAAATCCACCAGCACCGGAATATCGTTGCGCTCAATATGGCGCTGAAAATTGGCGAAACTTAAAGCCAGCGGCCGGCCGTCAAATAACGCGGCGTGGCAGGCACCGCATTTTCCGCCCGCCGCCAGTTTTTGGGTGGGAACGCGATTGGTAGCCTCGCAATGCGGGCAAACAATATGCACGATGTCAGTCATTGCGTTCGACCGCCACAAGTAAATTGTCAAGCTTGCCCGCGCGATCCAGTTCAGCCATGTCGTCAAAACCACCGATATGCCGACCGTGAATGAAAATCTGCGGGATGGTGCGCCGCTGGCTGAGACGCTCCATCTCGGCGCGCAGCTCGGCCGACTGGTCAACTTTGAGTTCGCGGAATGCGACGCCTTTTTTTTCCAACAAGCGTCGCGCGCGCAGGCAATACGCACAGTTGTCGCCGCTGTACATCACGATGCCGTCCGAAGTAGTCATGACCAGGCTCATCCTTTTGCCAGTGGCAAGTTGGCGGCCTGCCAGGCGGTAATACCACCCGACATGCCGTACAACGATTCAAACCCGTGCTTGCGCAGGATCGAACACGCCTGCGTGGAGCGTTGGCCGGTGCGGCAAACGACCACCAGTGGCTGGGCTTTGTGGTTCTCCAGCTCGTTGATACGACTGAGCAGCAACCCAACCGGGATGTGTACCGAATTAACGATGTGGCCCCGCTTGAATTCATCGTCAGTACGCACGTCGAGCACCACCGCATTTTGCCGATTGATTAATGCCACCGCTTCGCTGGGCGGCACATTGCTCACGCCCGCAGCGCTGACAAACGAATTGACCAACATCGCGATGATGATGACTAATGCCAACAACAGGTACCACTGTTGTGTTGCAAAGCTAAGCAACTGCTCCATAAAACTGGCTCTCTGAATTATTGGGACGGGTTCATAAACGGGTGGATGCGGTGCAGAGCCGGGCTACGAATTACAAAATACTTCGCGCATCATTTCTATCAGGCGCAGTGTACGTGCGTCGCCGACGCGGTAAAACACGCGGTTGGCGTCTTTGCGCGACATCAAAATGCCCTTGTCGCGCAGGATGGCTAAATGCTGTGAAATATTGCTTTGCGAGGTGCCGACCAAATCGACAATCGCCTGCACGCTGATTTCCTGGTCGCCCAAGGTGCATAAAATTTTCAAGCGCAGCGGATGCGACATCGCCTTCAGGGAACGGGATGCGCGTTCGATATCGTCATCGTGGGTAATCAGGCCGTGCGCTTCGATCATGGTGCTCATTGCTTCATTTACCCTGCGCTACTTATTTTTAACTTAAGAAGGGTGTCGAAGGGAACGACATCGCTGTACTGCATTTTGGCTTGTGAATCACTGGCGGGATGAGCTCACTCGATGCGCACAACCTTCCCGACCATCGCCAAAGCAATATACAATAACGCGCCAGACGAAGAAATAACCGCGTGGTCCGAGCGCAACTGTTAAGACAACTACGGCGGGTACGTCGCTCATATCGAATAACTTCAACCTTCAAAGCCTAACTAACAATTTTTCAGAGCACGCATGCAGAAACGACCTCGACCGATGGTCCTCATTGTTTTAGATGGATGGGGATACAGTGAATCCGCCGATTCAAACGCAATTTACGGTGCCCGCAAACCGGTGTGGGACCACTTGTGGAAAGACTTCCCGCATACCTTGATCCGTGGCTCGGGCGCCGAAGTCGGATTGCCTGCCGATCAAATGGGCAATTCCGAGGTCGGGCACCTTAATCTGGGTGCGGGACGGGTCGTACTGCAAGAATTTACTCGCGTGGGCGCAGCCATTAAATCCGGCGCCTTCTTCAAGAACGCCACGCTGACCGACGCCGTGGATCTGGCCAAACGCAACAACGGCTGCGTACATATCCTGGGATTGTTGTCGACCGGCGGCGTGCACAGCCATGAAGATCACATCTTCGCGATGGCCGAGCTCGCTGCAAAACGTGGCGCGCGGCAAGTGTATTTGCACGCGTTTACGGACGGCCGCGACACGGCGCCGAAAAGCGCACTGGAATCCATCGCGAATATGGAAGCCGTGTTTAAACGCTTGCCGAACGCACGCTTCGCTTCGCTGATCGGCCGCTATTTCGCCATGGACCGCGATCATCGTTGGCCGCGCACTGAAGCTGCGTATCGCCTGATCACCGAAGGCCACGCCGCGTTTACCGCCCCCGACGCCGCAACCGCAGTCACCCTGGCCTATGCGCGTGGCGAGTCCGATGAATTTATGCAGACCACCGCCATCGTTCCTGCGGGCCAGCAGCCGGTGCGCGTGCAGGACGGCGACGTGGTGGTGTTCATGAATTACCGCTCGGATCGCGCACGGCAACTGACGCGCGCATTTATCGAACCCGACTTTTCCGGCTTCCCGCGCCCGGCGTGGCCGAAATTGGGGGCGTTTGTGACTCTTACGTCGTACAGCGAAGACTTTCCGGTGCCGGTCGCTTATCCATCGGTACGGGTCGAAAACGTATTCGGCGAATACCTTGCCAATTTAGGTCTGCGCCAGTTGCGCATCGCCGAGACCGAGAAGTACGCACACGTGACATTTTTCTTTAACGGCGGTGTGGAAACGCCGTTTCCGGGCGAAGATCGCATTCTGGTGCCCTCGCCCAAGGTGGCGACCTACGATTTGCAACCGGAAATGAATGCAGCCCAACTCACTGACAAGCTGGTGGACGCGATTGGCAGCGACAAATACGACGTGATCATCTGCAACTACGCGAATCCCGATATGGTTGGACATACCGGGAATTACGACGCCACCGTCAAAGCCATTGAAACCATCGACGCCTGCTTGGGCCGCGTGGTTGATGCTGCCCGGCAGCGCGGCGGGGAATTGCTGATCACCGCTGACCACGGCAACGCCGAACTGTTGCGCAACGAAGCCACCGGACAGGCACACACCGCGCACACCTTCAATCCGGTGCCGTTTATTTACATTGGCCGACCCGCCACCACTGCACCGATTGGCGCGCTTTCCGACGTGGCTCCCACCATGTTGTATCTGATGGGCATCGAGCGTCCGCCGCAGATGGATGGCAACATGCTGGTGACTCTGCGCTGAGCGCCATATCTTTACAAAAAGGCATTTGGCGCGGCCTGTTGTTCTCGTTGTTGGTCTGCACTACGCCCGGTTTGGTTTATGCCGCACAGAAACCGTCAGCCCACGACCTTGAGCAACTGCGCACCCGCATCCAGTTGTTGCGTGATGATTTAAACACCGTGCGCGGTACACGCCGCGACGTGCGCATGCAACTGACCGACACCGAGCGCAACATCGCCGTTACCGCACGGCAGATCCGCAAGACTCGCCAAGACCTGGCACTCAATGCCCAGCGTCTGCAAGAACTCATCGTACAACGCCGCCAACTGCATACGTCGCTGGCGCAGCAGCGTGAAGTTCTTGCCGAACAGGTTCGCACCGGCTATGTGGTCGGCCGACAGGACTACATGAAGATGCTGCTCAATCAGGAACAACCTGCACGGGTAGGACGGATGCTTGCCTATTACAGCTATTTGGACAGCGCGCGACGCGGGCAAATCGAAGGCGTTTCCCAACAGATGACGCGCTTGGCAACACTGGAGCAGGCGATCAATGTCGAAAATGAAAACCTTGCGTCAACCAATGTGCGTTTGACCGGCGAAAAGGCTTCCCTCATTGGGCTACAAAACGAACGACGCGGCATTTTGGTGCGTATCGACAAGGAACTAAATGACAAGACCGAGCGACTTGCAAACCTGGACGCCGACGAACAACGCCTCGGCGAGCTGTTGCGCCGCCTGCCCACCGCCGAGTTGGCGGACATTCCCGCCGACATCCATTTGAAAGGCGCGTTCGCAAAATCCAAAGGCAAATTGTTGTGGCCCGCAGCGGGAAAGATTGCCGCAGCCTTTGGCACGCCGCGTGGTGCGGGCAACCTGCGCTGGCAGGGTGTCGTGCTGGATGCCGATGAAGGGACAGACGTCCGTGCGATCTGGCGCGGGCAGATTATTTTCACCGGCTGGCTGAACGGCTACGGCATGCTGGTGATCATAGATCATGGTGACGGTTACATGAGTTTGTACGCACACAACCAAAGTGTCGTTAAAGAAGTTGGCGACTGGACCGAAGCCGGTGAAGCGATTGCAACTGTTGGTGATAGCGGCGGTCAGAGGAAGAGCGGACTGTATTTCGAAATCCGCCACAATGGTAAACCCGACAATCCAGTGCAGTGGTGTCGGCGTAATATTTCTGCGGCGGAACACTGAACGTCGCTATTTGAACAATTTGCATTTCAATGTATGTTATCCGGCACAACGACTTGCGTGGAGCACTGAATGAAGGCGAACTATCGTAATGTTTTAGTATTGACGGCGGGAACTGTCCTGGGCCTTTCTCTGGCAATTGGACACGGCGTGCTCGCGCAAAAATCCGAACCCGCACAAGCCTTGCCGTTGGAAGAGCTGCGCACCTTCACCGATGTTTTCACGCGTATCAAGCGCGATTATGTTGAACCGGTCGACGACAAAACTCTTTTAGAGCACGCGATTCGCGGCATGCTCGCGGGGCTTGACCCGCATTCGAGCTATCTCGACGAAGAAGCCTATAAAGACCTGCAAACCAGCACCTCGGGTGAATTCGGTGGACTGGGTATTGAGGTCGGCATGGAAGATGGTTTCGTCAAAGTCATTGCGCCAATTGACGACACTCCGGCCTATCGCGCGGGCGTAAAGGCGGGCGACCTGATTATCCGGCTGGATGAAACGCCGGTGAAAGGCTTGTCGCTAAACGATGCGGTCAAGCTCATGCGCGGCAAACCTGGTTCGGAAATCGTATTGACCATCGTGCGCGAGAAAGAGGAGAAGCCGCTGCGTATCAGTCTCAAGCGTGACATTATTCAAGTGAAGAGTGTCAAGAGCCGCAGTCTTGACAAGGGTTATGGCTATGTCCGCATCACCCAGTTCCAATCGCATACGGGTGAAGACGTGGTCAGCGCCGTTGAAGCCCTGATCAAAGAAAACAACAAAGAAAACCTGAATGGGCTGGTTCTAGACTTACGCAACAACCCCGGTGGCGTGCTTAACGCCGCAGTGTCGGTATCTGACGCCTTCCTGGAAAAAGGACTCATTGTCTACACCGAAGGGCGGATTGAAGATTCCAAGCTGCAATTCAAAGCCACGCCGCGCGATGTATTAAATGGCGCGCCCATGGTGGTGCTCATTAACGGTGGCTCCGCTTCCGCTTCCGAAATCGTAGCCGGTGCGCTGCAAGATCACAAACGCGCCCTGATCATGGGAACGCAGTCCTTCGGTAAAGGTTCGGTGCAAACCATTTTGCC
This sequence comes from Gammaproteobacteria bacterium, assembly GCA_031370545.1. GTDB lineage: Bacteria > Pseudomonadota > Gammaproteobacteria > SG8-11 > SG8-11 > UBA6921. The sequence continues at coordinate 17,318 of JANMQQ010000455.1, read as the reverse complement.
GTTACCGAGTGGTACCTCAGCCATCAAACTCACCACGGCGCGTTATTACACCCCGTCGGGGCGCTCGATCCAGGCTGATGGCATCAAGCCCGATATCCAGTTGGAGCTATTGAAGGTTGCCGATGCAGAACCGGCGGCATTCGGATCAATCAAAGAATCGGATCTCAACGGCCATTTGAAAAATTCGCAGCTCGACAAAGATAAGGACAAAGACAAAGATAAATCTGCGACAGGTAAAGTCGTGACGCCTCCGACCGGCAAGGATGACATGACCCCGGCTACCCTGGCAAAAACCGACTATGCATTATACGAAGCGCTGAACATGCTCAGGGGCATGCATATCGTCAAAATCAGTACGAAATAGCCACTCGCGCGTGCAAGCATGGCCAAAGTATTAGTTCCGCTGGCTCAAGGATGTGAAGAGCTGGAAGCGGTAACGATCATTGATATCCTGCGCCGCGCCGGAATATACGTGGTAAGCGCAGGGCTTGATGATCGAGCCGTTACTTGCAGTCGCCGCACGGTGTTGTTACCCGACACCACGCTCGAGCAGGCCTTGCACGAGGAGTACGACATGGTGGTCCTGCCCGGCGGTCAGCCGGGCGCGGACAACCTGGAAAAAGATGTTCGCCTGACCTCCCTTCTGCAAAAAATGGCTGCCGCGCAAAAATTCACGGCGGCCATTTGTGCAGCGCCTAAAGTGCTTGCGAGTGCAGGTTTGCTGGACGGAAAGCGCGCCACCGCGTTTCCCGGCACGCTGGAAAAGCTCCAATTAAATAATGTCACGCTGGAGCACGCACCGGTGGTGCGGGATGGATTCGTGATTACTTCACGTGGGCCGGGCACGGCGATGGATTTCAGTTTGATGTTGGTCGAAATTCTGGTCGGCAAAGACAAGCGCGTTGAAGTCGAATCTGGATTACAACGTCCCCGCTAGTTTTTATTCTCCAACTCACGCAGCGCTTCGAGCAGTTTGCGCAACGCCTGACCGCGATGGCTGATGCGGTTTTTCTCCACCGCATCCAGCTCGCCACCGGAACATTGGTGTGTCGGTACAAAAAAGATCGGGTCGTAACCAAATCCGCCGCTACCCTGCGGCGCTGTCAATATCTGCCCCTGCCAACTTCCGTTGCAAATGATCGGGGTCGGATCAAGCGCGTGCCGCATATAGACAATAAGACATTGGTAATGCGCGCTGCGTTGCGCTGCGGGGACGTCGGCAAGAGCACGCAACAATTTTTGGTTGTTGATGGTATCCGTCACCCCCGGGCCCCCGTAACGAGCCGAGTAAATACCTGGAGCACCGTTCAGTGCGTCAACTTCAATGCCGGAATCGTCAGCGATGGCGGGCAACCCGGTAATTTGCGCTGCGTGCCGCGCCTTGATAATGGCGTTTTCGACAAACGTCAGCCCGATTTCATCGGCATCGCTTACCCCCAACTGGGCTTGCGGAATAATGTCAAGATGCAACCCGCCAAGCAGATCTGCAAACTCGCGCAGTTTGCCTTTGTTGTTGGACGCCAGCACTACGCGATTACCGACTATCATCCCCTAAGCGCCGCTTGTTGTTTGGCAATCAGCTCGGCTATACCCTGCCGCGCCAGCTCAATCATGGCTTGCAATTCTTCAAAACGAAACGCGTGGCCTTCGGCCGTGCCTTGTAATTCAATGAACGCGCCAGCATCGTTCATCACAATGTTCATATCCGTCTCGGCATTGGAGTCTTCGGCATAGTCGAGATCAAGCACGGGCTGACCCTTGTAGATGCCGACCGAAACCGACGCGATCTGACCATGCAGCGGATTTTTATTGATCTGCTTATTGCGCCGCATGGCTTCCACCGCATCGACTAACGCGACGTAGGCGCCAGTAATTGACGCAGTGCGCGTGCCGCCATCGGCCTGAATCACATCGCAGTCGATGGTGATGGTGCGCTCGCCCAGCGCCTGGGTGTCGACCACCGCGCGCAAGGCGCGGCCGATCAGGCGCTGAATTTCCATGGTGCGTCCGCCTTGCTTGCCACGCGACGCCTCGCGATCCATGCGCTGGCCCGTTGAGCGCGGCAACATGCCGTACTCCGCAGTGACCCAGCCTTGGCCTTTGCCCTTCAAAAAGCGCGGCACGCCCTCGTTAATCGAGGCAGTACAAATGACTTTGGTATCGCCAAATTCCACCAGCACCGAGCCTTCTGCATGCTTGGTATAAGAGCGGGTGAATTTGACTTGGCGCAACTCGTTGGATGCACGTCCGCTGGGTCGCATACGTTAGACTCCTGAAGCTTGGGAAAAGGGCGGCCATTATACCCATGCGAGCCGCAGTCGGTTGCTCAAGTGAACGGTCTGCCGACAGAAATTATCCACCGTAGCCCTACCCAGCAATTTGGTTTTCTGGTATAAAGTCGCGCTCGTAAGCTCGTTGTGGCGAAAGTTCGCGCCGACGAAAGATCCGTTTTGGAGATAATTGCAATGTCTAGAGTATGTCAGATCACGGGCAAGCGCCCGATGTACGGACACAATGTGTCCCATGCGAACAACAAAACCAAGCGTCGTTTCCTGCCTAATCTGCACACGCATCGTTTTTGGGTCGATAGCGAGAATCGCTTTGTACGCCTGCGAATTTCCTGCAATGGTATGCGCATCATTGATAAACACGGGATCGACAAAGTGCTTGCCGATCTGCGCGCCCGTGGCGAAAACGTTTAAGGAACCTGAATCATGCGTGAGAAAATCAAACTGGTGTCGAGCGCCGATACGGGCCATTTCTACACCACCACCAAGAACAAGAAGACCATGCCCGATAAAATGGAAATCAAGAAGTTTGATCCCGTCGCCCGCAAGCACGTGATGTACAAAGAATCGAAAATCAAATAGTCGATTGCTTGCAGTTCGAGCAATAAAAAACCCGCACCGTGCGGGTTTTTTATTGCCTGGAAAAACCAGAACTAAGCAGTACGTAACGTATAGGCGGGCAGGCTGCGCGCGAAATCCTGCAGGGCGCGAATGCCGGTTTCTTCCGCTTGCTTACACCATTCCTGCAACTGCTTCAGCAATACTTCCTGTTTGGAAGTGGAGCGTCGACCAATCTCGTGCAGCTGTTGCTTGAAGCGGTAGACGGTACGCAACGCGTGACTGCGGCTTAGCACGGTTTCCAGTTTTCGCTTGGCATCGGCGTTGAGCAGCGACTCCTCACGAACCAACAGCGTGCGGCTGCGCTTGAATAGCTGCCGGTATGAAACGTCGGCCTTGCGAAATTCTTCTTTGAGCACCGGATAGATGACCGCGCGACAGTAGCGCGACATGACCTGAAAGCGATTGATAGCCACTGCGGCGAGTGTATCTGCGTCAATACGTACTTTGGACATGACGATAAACGGTGTGGGTGGCACCTTACGTACTTGGGCCAGATGCAACAAATCCAAAATCCGGATGTACATCCAGCCAATATCGAATTCCCACCATTTTGAAGACAGCTTGGCCGAGTTCGGATAGGTGTGATGATTGTTGTGCAGTTCTTCACCGCCAATCAGCAAGCCGAACGGCGAGATGTTGCGCGACGCATCGGCACATTCGTAGTTGCGGTAACCACGCCAATGACCGATGCCGTTAATAACCCCCGCCGCCCAGACCGGAATCCACATCATCTGCACCGCCCACACGGTGAGCCCCAGCGCGCCGAACAACGCGACATTGATCAATAGCATCAGGACGATGCCCAGGTACGAAAAGCGCAAATACAAATTGCGTTCAATCCAATCGCTGGGCGTGCCTTTGCCGAACTGCTCGAGCGTCTGCGGATTGGCCGCTTCGTTTTGGTAAAGCTCCGCGCCCTGTGTCAGCACCTTTTTTATGCCCAGGACTTGCGGGCTATGCGGGTCGTTGACGGTTTCACATTCGGCGTGATGCTTGCGATGCACCGCCACCCAGTCGATAGTGCGCATGCCGGTGGTCATCCACAGCCAGAAGCGGAAAAAGTGGCTCACCAACGGATGCAAATCCAGCGCGCGATGCGCCTGATGTCGATGCAAATAAATGGTGACCGCAGCAATCGTGATATGTGTCACGGCCAGCGCGTAGCCAATAACCTGCCACACGGATGCGGCCATCAAGCCTTCAAAATTCATGTAAATTACCCTCGAACTAAAGATGTTTGAAACATAACACAAGGTCATATCGTTAATCGACGCGCTAGCCCAATTAATGGGGCGCACAATTGAGAATTACAATGCGTCTTGACGCTCTTTCATCGCCAAACCTATGCTGCACCAATCATACCTGAATGGCTATTTTTTCCATGCCACCCACGCCTGTGCTGAAGTACCCCAATCTTGGCTTCGGCTTGGGCTTACGCGTAGATCATTATCAAACGGTGCTGGACACACGTCCGGCAGTGGACTGGTTTGAGGTCATTACCGAAAACTATTTGGTGCCGGGCGGCAAGCCGCTGCACTTTCTGCGACGAATTCGTGAACACTACCCGATGGTGATGCACGGCGTGTCGCTGTCAATTGGCAGCACCGATCCTCTCAACATGGGTTACTTGCGTGAGGTCAAACAATTGGCCAACGAACTGCAACCCGCCTGGTTGTCGGATCATCTGTGCTGGACCCACATGGGCGGCACCAACACCCACGACCTGATGCCCCTGCCCTACACCGAAGAAGCGCTGATGCATGTGGTCGAGCGCGTGCAGTGCGTGCAAGATTATCTGGGGCGACGCCTGCTGCTGGAAAATGTGTCGAGCTACGTCACCTACACCGAGTCAGAATTGAGCGAGTGGGAATTTTTGGCTGAAATTGCGCGCCGCGCCGACTGCCTGATATTACTCGACATCAACAATATTTACGTCAGCGCCTACAACCACGGCTTTGATCCGCTCGATTACCTGAACGCGATTCCGACCGAAAGAGTGCAGCAATTTCATCTTGCCGGGCACAGCAATCTGGGCGACTACATTATTGATACGCACGACCATCCGGTGATTGATTCTGTCTGGCAATTGTACGGTCAGGCGCTCGCGCGCTTTGGCGATATATCGACCATGATCGAACGCGACGACCATATCCCGCCGTTCGACGAGTTGTATGCTGAATTGCTGACCGCCCGCCGTATTGCCCGCGAAGTGAAATACGGAGCTCGAACCACATGACTGAGTTACGCACTTTGCAAACCAGCTTCCTCGCCTATCTACGCCAGCCGCAACAGCAAATGCAGGGGGCGGTGGTTGACACGCCGACCGTCCGTGCGGACACGCGCCTGAAAATCTATGCCGATGCCTATCGCCTGCGGCTGGTCGACGCCTTGTCCGACAACTACCCCATGCTGCATACCTTGCTGGGGGACGACACCTTTGCGGAGCTCGGCACACACTACTTGGAGGTGCACCCATCGCAGCATTTTTCGATTCGCTATTTTGGTCATCGCCTGATGGAGTTTGTTGCGGCGCAATCGCCCTATGCACAGCAGCCCATTCTCTCGGACTTGGCCCATTTCGAATGGACCTTGCGCGATGTATTCGACGCAGCCGATGCCGTCTCGCTAATACATCAAGACCTGGCCCTTATAAATCCGGAATCATGGCCGGAGCTACGGTTCAAATTGCACCCAGCGGTACGGCGCCTGGATTTGACATGGAATGCTCCGGAAATCTGGAAGGCCCTGAACGAAGAGCGTGACCCACCTGCACCGGAAATAAATAAGCATATTACGGCTTGGCTGGTATGGCGCCATGACTTGAAAATCCAGTTTCGATCATTGGAGGTCAACGAGGCGTGGGCCCTCGACGCCTTGCGAATCAACACAACCTTTGCCGATCTTTGCGCTGGTCTATGCGAGTGGACTGAGGAATCGCACGCTGCGCTGCAGGCGGCGCGGTTTATTCAGCGCTGGCTTGCTGATGGTCTTTTGCTCAATGAGCGAGAAATCAAAACCAATCGACCTATCGCGCCGTTGAAAAAGATTTAGTGCTACGATAGATTCCTTGTCCGTCGTATCCATCTGAGGAGAACTTTATGTCGGCGCAAACTCGCCAAGAACGCCGTGCCGATTCCCAGAAACAACTGCAAACTCTGGTTTCCTCACGTACCGATACGCTGTCGCTCTACAGCCGTTTGGCCGCGAATAAACCGTTCAAATCCAATAAAACGACGCAGAAGTTATTGCAGGATTTTTGTGCCTCGTTGATCGACTACACGGCCGGCGCCCACTTTCAGCTGTATAGATTCATCGACGAACGTAAAGAACGCCGCAAGCTGGTCAATGACGTGGCGGAGCGCATCTATCCCGACATCGTCGACAGCACCCAGCAGATTCTCGATTTCAACGACAAGTACGATTGCCAGGATCACTGCGATAATTTCGACCGTCTGGAAACCGATCTGTCGAGCTTGGGCATGATTCTCGCCGACCGCATCGAAATGGAAGATCAACTGATTGAAGCACTCTCGCTGCCGCGTAACGAATAAAATTCCGCGCTTTTAATCCCTATCCAGCTGCACAGCTGCCTGCAACGGGCAGATCGTCGGCGTGGCAGCACTACGTCTTGGTCTTGCCTGGACTCGCCCCCCAAATCTTCTCGGCATACTCGCCGATGGTGCGATCACTGGAAAATTTGCCCATGTGCGCGACATTTAAAATCGCTTTACGTGTCCACTCTTCCTGATCGCGATAGAGCAAATCGACGCTGGCCTGACAGGCAATATACGACGCGTAGTCGGCCAGCAAAAAGTAGCGATCACCGTGCGCGGTCAACGCATCAAAAACCGGCCGGAAGCGGTCCGCCTCATTGGGCGAGAAGTAGCCGGTGTTGATCATATCCAATGCGTGCTTGAGCTCCGGCTGCGTATCGTAGAAATGCCAGGGGTTATACCCGTTGCGTTGCCAGTTTTGAATTTCTGCGGCTGTCAGCCCAAAAATAAAGAAATTGTCTTCACCCACCTCCTCGCGGATTTCAATGTTTGCGCCATCCAGTGTGCCGATGGTCAGCGCACCGTTTAGGGCGAGCTTCATATTCCCGGTGCCCGAGGCTTCGGTGCCCGCTGTGGAAATTTGCTGCGATAAATCAGCGGCGGGAATGATGTCGCCGGCGGTTGAGACATCGTAGTTTGGAATGAACACGACTTTGAGTCGATTCCCGACAGCGGGATCATTATTCACGATGTCGGCGATGTCGTTGATGAGGCGGATGGTGAGCTTGGCCAGGTAATAACCGGGAGCCGCCTTGCCGCCAAAAATGACAGTGCGCGCAACGAAGTCGCCACCCGGGTTGGCGCGAATGCGGTTGTACAAGGTCACGATGTGCAACACGTTTAGCAACTGGCGTTTGTACTCATGAATGCGCTTGATCTGCACGTCGAACAACGAATTGATGTTCAACACCAGGCCCAGGCGTTCTTTTACAACGCGCGCCAGCTTTTCCTTGTTGGCGCGCTTGACGTCGCGAAATTGGGCGCGAAATTCAGCATCCGTGGCCAACGGCGCAAGTTTGCGCAGGCGGAACAAGTCGGCGGTCCAGTCCGACCCGATGCGCGACGTAATCAATTGTGTCAAGCCCGGGTTACTTTGGTTCAGCCAGCGCCGTGGGGTGATGCCATTCGTGATGTTGATGAACTTGCGCGGATCAAACGCGTAAAAATCCGCGAAAATGGTTTGACGCATCAGATCAGTGTGCAACGCCGCAACTCCGTTCACCTTGTGACTGCCGATAATCGCCAGGTGCGCCATGCGGACGCGCTTGCCACCATCTTCACCGATGATCGACATGCGCTTAAGCAAATCACTGTCACCTGGGCGCCAGTGCGTGACAGAACGCAGAAAGCGTTGGTTGATTTCATAAATGATCAACAAGTGACGCGGCAATACCCGCTCGAACAAAAATACCGGCCAGGTTTCGAGCGCTTCCGGCAACAGCGTGTGATTGGTATAGGCAAATGTGCGCGTGGTGAGATCCCACGCCTTGTCCCATTCAAGGCGGTGTTTGTCGATCAGGATACGCATCAGCTCGGCAATCGCGATTGACGGATGCGTGTCGTTCAGCTGAATCGCAACCTTGTCCGGCAGCGCGTCGAAGCCGTCGTGATACTTGGCAAAGCGATACAGAATGTCTTGCAGTGAAGCGCTGACAAAAAAGAATTGCTGCTTGAGGCGCAGCTCGCGCCCCATCTTGGTGGTGTCGTCCGGATACAACACTTTTGACAGATTTTCCGAACCGTTCTTCTCTTCGACCGCCTTGATGTAGTCACCTTCGTTGAAATATTTCAGATTGAAATCGCGCGTGGCCTTCGCTGACCACAGTCGCATGTTATTGACGGTCTGGGTGTTGTAGCCGGGAATCGGTGTGTCGTAGGCCATGGCCATCACATCCTCTGTCTCCAGCCACTGGTGCCGCAGCATGCCGTCTTCGTTCGTGAAATCGACCACGCGCCCGTAAAACTTCACCGGGTGCAACACCTCCGGGCGGGCATACTCCCAAGGGTTTCCGTAACGCAGCCAGTTGTCCGGATGTTCCACTTGTTGACCATTTTCAATACGCTGCGTGAACATGCCATATTCATAGCGAATGCCATAGCCGTAACCCGGCAAATTCAGCGTCGCCATTGAATCCAGAAAGCAAGCCGCCAGCCGCCCCAAGCCACCGTTGCCTAATGCGGCGTCGAATTCCAGCATGCTCAGATTTTCCAGCTCCAGTCCCAACTCGCGCAAAGCACGCTCGCATTCCTCGTAAAAACCCAGATTCAACAGGCTATTACTAAGCGTGCGGCCAATCAGGAATTCCAGCGACAGGTAATACACACGCTTGGAATCCGCTTGATAATAGCTGCGCATGGTTTCCATCCAGCGCTCGATCAGGCGGTCGCGCACCACATGAGCCAATGAGTGAAACCAGTCGCGATCCGTGGCGGTGATGGTGTCCTTCGCCACGGAGTACGTCAGATGATTGGCGAGCGAACGTTTGATCGACTGCGCGTTGAATTCAACGGGTTCAAACGCAGGTAATTTGATCGGTGCTTTTTTTTCCATTCACGAATCCTCGTGCGCGGCATCACTGCGACGCAATGTCAAAACCACGTGAGATCGGCGACGGCTAGCGACCGGAATACCGACTGCGAAACCCGCAATCGGTTTGTGTTTAAATGAACTGAATGCAGACTGCGCTATCGAAGGTATCGACAGTGAACAAAAGCTTGGCAGCTCTTTCAATGATAGTCGGGTTATGGCTGTTGTGCAGCGGCGCGACGGCGGTGGCCGGAGAATTCGAGCGCGCCATGACTGCATACCAAGCGCGCGATTACTCGGCTGCGCTCAAAATTCTCACACCGCTTGCGCAGCACGGACACGTCGGCGCGCAAAGGCGCCTGGGCGTGATGTATCGCCATGGTCTGGGCGTGACCCGCGATGACGTATTGGCGCACCGGTGGTATCGTGCCGCAGCCCAGGGCGGGGACGCTGAGGCGCAAAACAGTTTGGGTGTGCTCTACCGCTTCGGCTTGGGCGTGAAAAAAGATCCCAACGAAGCGGTGATTTGGCTGGAAAAAGCCGCCCGCCAGGGCTTAACCAAAGCGCAAGAAAATTTGGGCATGATGTTATTGAACGGTGAAGGTGTGCAACAAAACGATCAACACGCGGCACGCTGGCTGGAGCAGGCGGCGCGCGGTGGTGCCGTGCAGGCGCAACTCAATATCGGGCTGCTGTATCTGGCCGGGCGGGGCGTCGCACCAGACAATGCAGCGGCTATGACGTGGATTCAAAAGGCCGCTCAAGGCGGCGAAAAGAAAGCGCAGCAAGCCTTGTCGCGCGCCTATGCGGATGGGTTATACGGACTACCGCGCGATGCGACCAGAGCAAGCGAGTGGGCGGAAAAATCGGGCATTGTTTACCATTAAATTTGGAGCGCATAAACACGTGATAACGATGATGCGATGGCTAATACTGGCGTTGTTGACAATAACCTGTGGCGTGACGGTGGCCGCCGAGCGCAACGCGACCATAGTCTACTCCGCCAATCTCAACGGCGAACTGGAACCCTGCGGCTGCGCCGAGGAAAGCAACCTGGGCGGCATTCGCCGCCAGGCGTCAAAAATTCTGGAATGGCGCAAAACGGCGCCGAATTTATTTTTGATTTCGTCCGGTGGACTGTTGGTCAGCGAGCTGCCCAGCGATCGCATTAAAAGCGAATTCATTCTCAAGGGCTTTGCCGCGTTGAAGTACGACGCCGTGGGTGTGCAATGGCGTGACTTGGGCTACGGGCCGAAGATGCTGCAAACCGAGCCCGTGCCGTGGGTGTCGAGCAATGCTACCGAAGGTGATTTTGCCAAAGTACAGCAGGCGCGCCATGGAAATGTCGAGCTTGCGTTCTTCAGCTGGCTCGATCCACGCGAAACGCCGAAAACCGGCGTACCTCCCGGTACCGACCACAAGTCGCTGAGCGACGCGGTAACGAAAGCCAAGCAGGCCGGAGCGCTGACGGTATTGCTTACGACCTTGCCGTTGAACGAGGCACGTGCGCTGATTCCGCTCGGCGATTTGGATGTATTAATATTGCGCGCTGCTGACGAGACCTTCGGCAAACCGCAACGCATCGGCACCACCTTGGTCCTGCAACCGGGCACGCGCGGCATGAGTCTGGGACGCCTGGATGTGGTGATTGACGCGAAAAATCACATTCGCGACTTCAAACATGAGGCCATCAAGCTCCCCGCCGACGTGCCGGACGCGGCGGCGCTGGACGACTGGTACGCGCAATACACCGCAAAGCTCAAAGAGGATTATTTGCGCCGCGTGGAAGTGCGCAAAGCACTAAACACCGGCACCCCCGATTACGTCGGCGCGGACGCCTGCAAAACCTGCCACGTGGCAGAGCATGACAAATGGAGCAGCAGCAAACACAGCCATGCCTGGGAAGCGCTCGAAGGCGTGAACAAGATTTTCGATCCCAATTGCGTCGGCTGCCACAGCGTTGGCTACGAAAAGCCGGGCGGCTACATCGACCCGGCCATTACCTCGCACCTGACCAACGTGCAATGCGAAAACTGCCACGGTGCGGCACGCGCGCATGTCGACTCCGGCGGCGTCAAACCGGTAGCTAACAAAGACTGGGCACCGCCGCAAATGTGCGCGCAGTGCCACGTTGGATCACATAGTCCGTCGTTTAAGTTCGAAAACTACTGGCCCAAGATCCAGCACGGCAAACGCGCAGCGAGCCCATGATCCTAGAAACGGCAGTTGACCGCTGCAAGGCACAAGCAAGCGCATACAGGTCTTGATATTTTTGGCCCCTACATGCTTCACCCAGAAGGTGAGGCCCGCTACGGCCTGCGCAGCACGCCCCGTTGTGCACATGGCTGCGTTGCAACTCGTCGGAATAGCTCGCTATTCCTCGCTCGTTGCGCCTTGCCCTGCACCCAACGGGTCGCACTCCACAGGCCGTTCAACTGCCGTTTCTAGGATTATTTGACTTTGCCGAGGTAGCGTGCGCCATGTGCACGAGGTTCGTGCTGCGGATACGGCATCGTGCGCATGGCGCACGCTACGGAACATCGTCAACTGCACACTGATTTCTCCATATCATCTGCATATCGTGGCGCGTTTACCCTTTCTTCTCCGACTAAAACCTCGCCCCGATCCTGCGTTATTCGGTACACTGCGCCGCGTGCTTGAACTCGAGCCGGGCCAACCGGATTACCAGCGGAGGATTGATGGAAACCTTGCAGACCAGTAGCGATGTTTTGTTCATCTTGTTGGGTGCCATCATGGTGCTTGCGATGCATTCCGGTTTCGCGTTTCTCGAGTTGGGCACCGTGCGGCGGAAGAATCAGGTGAATGCGCTGGTTAAAATCCTGTGCGATTTTTGTGTGTCGACCATCGCCTATTTCTTGATCGGCTACACCGTGGCCTACGGTGTTGACTTTTTTCGTGGCGCCGATCAACTCGCATTGAAAAATGGTTATGACCTGGTTAAGTTTTTCTTTTTGCTGACCTTCGCCGCCGCCATTCCGGCCATCGTTTCCGGCGGCATTGCCGAGCGCGCGCGTTTTTATCCGCAGCTCGCCGCAACCGCCGTTCTGGTTGCGTTGATCTATCCATTTTTTGAAGGCATTGCCTGGAACAATAATTTTGGTTTACAAGACTGGCTCAAGGCGCATTACGGCGCCACCTTCCACGACTTCGCCGGATCGGTGGTCGTGCACGCCATGGGCGGGTGGATCGCTCTGGGCGCGATCATCATGCTGGGCGCGCGCCACGGCCGTTACAGCAAAGACGGCGCGATGCATGCGCATCCCCCGTCGAGCATTCCGTTTCTTGCCTTAGGCGCGTGGATACTCACGGTGGGTTGGTTTGGATTTAATGTCATGTCCGCGCAGACCATCGCGGCGGTCAGCGGTTTGGTGGCAATGAATTCGTTGATGGCGATGGTGGGCGGCACTTTGGCGGCGTTGATCGTGGGAAAAAATGATCCCGGCTTCGTGCACAACGGACCCCTCGCCGGATTAGTCGCTATATGTGCGGGCTCCGATGTCATGCATCCGCTGGGCGCACTCATCACTGGCGCAATCGCCGGTGCGTTGTTCGTGTGGGCGTTCACCCTGGTGCAAAACAAATGGAAAATTGACGACGTACTCGGCGTGTGGCCGCTGCATGGTATGTGCGGTGCGTGGGGCGGTATCGCGGTGGGTATTTTCGGCACGACCGCCTTGGGTGGCATCGGCGGCGTGAGTCTGGTCGCCCAGCTCTTCGGCACCGGATTGGGAGTGGTCATCGCGGTCGCTGGCGGATTTGTCGTGTACGGGCTCCTTAAATCCACCTCCGGCATTCGCCTGTCGCAAGAAGAGGAATACCAGGGCGCTGACCTCAGCATCCACAAGATCGCGGCGACCCCGAACTACGACAGCTAGACGTGACAGACAATAGCCAGAAGATTCAGTTTTTCCGCGAACGTATTCCCACGTTTGAATGTGTCCCTGGCTGCCATGATTGTTGCGGCCCGGTAACCACCTCAACGGACGAGATGGCACGGCTTCCGGCCAAGAGTGAGGCGGAACATGACGCGGCGCTGGCTGATTTGAGCTGCCCGCACCTGGGCGCGAGCGGGTGCCAGGTCTACGCAGAACGCCCATTGATCTGCCGTCTGTTCGGAACCACCCCACGCCTTGCCTGCCCTAACGGGAAACGTCCTGAGACCCTGGTTGACCCGCGCATCGAGCGGAAAATCTTCCAGTTTTTTACGCAGACACGCCACGTGCTGGTCTAAGCCGCCCGCTACGTTGTCCCCCGATTTTAGAACCTCTTCCTGGTGCCGATAAAGACGAGCGACGCTTAAAGTTACGCGCCGCTTTATTTTCTTCAACCGAGGGCACGTCATGTTCAGTCAGATGTCGATCAAGAAACAGCTCATGCTATCCGGCGTAATCTGTTGCGGGTTAATGATTACCCTCGCTGTGTTTGCTTATCGCGGGATGGATCAAGCGGAGTCAAGCTTGCGCGCCGTGATGGACAACGCAACCATATTGAAGAACCATCAAGACGCCGACATGATGAACGACGTAATTCACGTCGACGTATTGCAGGCGCTGTTGGCCGCAAAAGACAATGGCGCGGCGCAAGATACTTTAAAAAGAGACGCCCACGAAAACGTGACCGTATTTCGCAAGCTGATGGCGGAAAATCGCCAACGTCTGGGCGACAAACCGATCAAAAGCAAACTGTCTTCCGCCGATCAGGAAATGGAAAAGTACATCGCCATGAGCGAGAGCCTGATCACGCTGGCGTTTAGCGATAACGCGGGTGCGCTGCGGCAGCTCGATGCGTTTGACAAGGAATTCATGCAGCTCAATAGCCTCATGGCAAGCATTACTGAGTACGTTGAAGCTGAAAATCTTAAAACGCAAAAGACCAGCGCCGCGACGGCCGCCTCGGCGTTGAATACCATCATGAGCGTATCCATCATCTCGGTCGCACTCATCCTGCTGGTATCGTTCTTCATTCCCCGTCGCGTTACCCACGCGCTTGACAAGATCAGGCTCCTTGGTGTCACCGTAGCAACGGCATCGGCGGATGGCAATCTCACCCTGCGCGCCGACGTTAGCAGCAACGATGAGGTTGGCACGCTGGCGACTCATTTAAACGCGATCCTCGACAACTTTCGCAATGCCTTCCTGGAAATTCGCGACGCCAGCGAGCGACTGGTGAATGCCTCGGGCGAAGTTGCCTCGGTTAGCCGGGAAACTAGTGCGGGGGTGGAACGCCAGCAATCCGAAACCGAACAGGTCGCCACTGCGGTTAATGAAATGACCGCAACGGTGCAGGAAATTGCGCGCAATTCGGTGCAAGCCGCACAGGCAGCAACGCAAGGTAACGAAGAAGCCAGCAAGGGTCGGCGCATCGTCGCCGAAGCCATTGACTCGATGGACGTGCTGTCGCAGCAAGTCGACCGCACGGTGGAAGTACTGCAAAAATTAAAAACCGACAGTGGCAACATCGGCGTGGTGCTGGATGTGATTCGCTCTATCGCTGAGCAAACTAATTTGCTGGCTTTGAATGCTGCCATTGAAGCCGCGCGCGCCGGTGAGCAAGGCCGAGGTTTTGCGGTCGTCGCCGATGAGGTACGTACGCTCGCTCAACGTACCCAACAATCGACCCGCGAAATTCAGGAAATGATTCAACGCCTGCAAACCGGCGTGGGTGAAGTCGCTTCGACCATGGAACAGGGTCAGCAGCAAACCCGTGCGGCGGTGGAAAAAGTCTCTGAGGCGGGCGGGTCTTTACAATCCATCACCGCATCGGTGGGCGTGATCACCGACATGAGCACCCAAATCGCGACCGCTACCGAGGAACAGAGCAAAGTGGCTGAAGAAGTAAATCGCAATATCTCCAACATCAGCAGTGTTGCGGATCTCACCGCGACTGCGGCGCAACGTGCAGCTACGGCCACCGAAGAAATTGCGGGCTTGTCGCGTAATCTACAAGCGCTGGTACAAAAATTTAGACTGGGTTAACCCACCCAGCTTAAAACGGCAACTGCATGGCCGGACTGATGCGCAACATGCGACTGCGGAATTCGTCCTGAATGCGTTGCAAAGCGACCGTATTCACCGCTTCAAACCGGATCACCAGTGACGGCGTGGTATTGGACGCCCTGACCAAACCGAAGCCATCGTCGAAATCCACGCGCAGGCCGTCGATGGTCGTCACGACGGCATTTGCGAAACGCGCCTGCCGCACCAATGCTTCGACAAACGTGTGATTCTCGCCTTCCTGCATGTGCACGTTCAGCTCGGGCGTGTTGACCGAATCGGGCAGGCTGTCGAAAATCGCGTCCACGTCGCGCGGGTCTTTCGCCAGAATTTCCAGCAGACGCGCGGCGGTGTAAATGCCGTCGTCAAAACCATACCAGCGGTCCTTGAAAAAAATATGCCCGCTCATCTCGCCCGCCAGCGGTGCGCCGGTTTCACGTAATTTTGCCTTGATCAACGAATGCCCGGTGCGCCACATCAGCGGTTCACCGCCGTGTTTTTTGATCCAGCGCGCCAAGTGCGTGGTGCATTTGATGTCATAGATAATCATCGCGCCGGGATTGCGTGACAACACGTCTTGCGCGTACAGCATCATTTGCCGGTCGGGCCAAATGACGTTGCCTTTGGGCGTCACGACACCGAGGCGATCACCGTCGCCGTCGAAGGCGAGCCCGATGTCGGCATTTTTATCTTTGACCGCCTGAATCAAATCCACCAGATTTTCCGGCTTGGATGGATCAGGATGATGATTGGGAAAATTGCCGTCCACTTCACAAAACAGCGGATGCACTTCGCAGCCCAATTGCTTGAGTAACTCCGGCGCGATATTGCCTGCCGCACCGTTGCCGCAATCGACCACCACACGCATTTTGCGCGCAAGTTTGATGTCGCCCACAATGCGGCTCAGGTAGTCGAGCGTGACATTTTGGTTATGCAAACTGCCGCTGCCGGACACAAAATCGTTGGTTTCAATGCGGCGACGCAAATTCTGAATCGTGTCGCCCGCCAGCGTCTCACCGGCCAAGACCATTTTCAGGCCGTTGTATTTGGGCGGGTTGTGACTACCGGTCACCGCGATGCCCGAACCAGTGCCGACATGTTGCGCGGCGAAATACACCACTGGAGTGGGTACCATGCCGACGTCAATCACATCGCGGCCGGTCGCGCGCAACCCTTTAATTAAAGCACCCGCGATGTCAGGGCCGGACAGGCGCCCGTCGCGCCCGACCACGACAATTTTCTGTCCGCGCGTTTCCGCCTCACTGCCCAAAGCCCGCCCGATGCACTCGACCCCGGCGGGCGTCAGCGTTTCGTCGACGATGCCGCGGATGTCGTAGGCTTTAAAAATAGAAGCGGGAATAGTCGTTGTCATAGCTCTACCGTTGCATTTAAAACGAAGTGATTTCAGTCGCGCCGCGATGCTGGTGCGTGTATCTCTCCCCTCCTCATTTTCGAGGAGGGGTGGACGCGCAGCGGACGGGGTGGTTGCGGTTAAAACACCAATAGCGACCACCCCACCCCGGCAACTGCTCCTGCGTTGCTCTACCTTCCGCCATCCATGGCGGTCGCCTGCGGGGCACCCCTCCTCGAAAATGAGGGGGGAGAAAGCTAGTGCCTGCCCGAACTACCGAAGCCGCCTGCGCCGCGACGCGATGCATTGAACTCGCTCACGATTTCAAGCTGCGCCTGCACCACCGGCACAAACACCATCTGCGCAATGCGCTCGCCGATATTGACAACAAACGGCTCCTGCCCGCGATTCCAGCACGACACCATCAACTGCCCCTGGTAGTCGGAGTCGATCAGTCCGACCAAATTGCCAAGCACGATGCCATGTTTATGTCCCAGACCCGAGCGCGGCAAAATCACCGCTGCCAACCCCGGATCACCGATGTGAATCGCCATGCCGGTCGGCAGCAGATGCGTCTCACCCGGCTTGATCTCCAGCGGCGTTTCGAGACATGCGCGCAAGTCGATGCCCGCCGAACCTTGCGTCGCATAGGTCGGCATTGGAAACTCCGTGCCGATGCGCGCGTCGAGTATTTTCAGTTGGATTGATTGCATGCGTGTGACGTCCCCCCATCCGTTATTTTTGCTCACGCTGTCCCTACCCTTGTTTGCCAACGATCACCGTCACCATTTTGTCCGGGTCAATGCGGCGTTTGAACGCATCTTTCACTTGTTGCAGGGTTACGGCGTTCATGCGCGCGATGAAGGTGTCGAGGTAGTCGAGCGGCAAATTGTAGAAACCGATCAGTGACAGGTAGTCGGCGATTTTCTTGTTGCTGTCGACACGCAGCGCGAAACCGCCGCC
>JANMQQ010000443.1:0-5108 GCA_031370545.1 Gammaproteobacteria bacterium | reverse complement strand
TTTGGTGACTTTGATTTCCTGCGTGCGGTTCTGCACTGCCAGGCGAATGGTGTTGCCGACCACCACCAGCGCGGCGACTACCAATAACGCACCGATCACCAGAATAGCGCGCTGCCCGACGGCAATCAGTCCGTGCAGGCGCTGCAGCCATTGCATGTCCCATTGCGCAATTTCCACAGCGGGATTGGATTGCAGCGTCTGCACCATTTTTTGCACGGCGTCCGGGTTCACTTGCGCGCCTTTAGGACGGACCACCAGCACCGGCGGCAGCGGATTTTCACCGAGCAAGGCGAGCGCATCGCCCAGCCCGGAATAGCGTTGAAAATCTTCCAGCGCGTGGGCTTTGGAGATGTACTCCACCTTGCCGATGTCGGCTTGCGCGCGCAGTTGCTCGGCGAATTTCAGCGCCTGGGTTTCATTGGTGCTGGTCTTCAGGTACAGCGAGATTTGCGCTGCGCCGTCCCAGCGTGCGGTCACTTGCTGCACGTTTTGCAGCAGCACGAACAGCACAGCGGGGAACGCCAGCGCGATGCCCAATGCGACACAGGTCAGCGCCGTGGTGAAAGGCATACGGCGAAATTGTGCGGCGGTGCCAAGCAGCGCCCAGCGATGTGCCGCGCTATAGGCGTGCCACTGCGCGCGCAGTGTGGTGCCGCGTGTTGAATTTACGTTGCTGCGAATTTCGGGTGCGCCGAGGTCCAGCGGTTTGCTGGGATTAACGTCGCGTGCGCCGGAGCGTGGTCGCGGTTTGCGGGGCAGGTCGGACGACATAGGTTTAGTGATTCGTTTCCGCGTCCAGGCGGCCCTGCTTGAGCACCAGCCGCCGATGCCGCTTGCGCGCAATCAGCTCGATGTCGTGGGTCGCGACTAATACCGTGGTGCCGACCTGATTGAACTCTTCGAACAAACGCATGACCTCGCGCGCCAGTTCGGGATCGAGATTGCCGGTCGGTTCGTCGGCCAGCAACAGCGCCGGGCGGTTCACCACCGCGCGCGCGATACCCACGCGTTGCTGCTCGCCGGTCGACAAGGTCACCGGAAAATAGGATTCCTTGCCCAACAGGCCGACTTTATCCAGCGCCGCGCGTACTCGGCGCGCAATTTCTTCGCCGCGAAAACCTTCAATTACCAACGGCAACGCCACGTTGTCGAACACGCTGCGGTCGTGCAGCAGATTGTGATCCTGAAATACGATGCCCAGGTTGCGGCGAAATGTCGGCACCCGGCTGCGTCGAATGCGGTTGAGGTTCTCGCCGTTCACCACCACTTGTCCGGTGGTGCTGCGCTCGATGGCTGCGACCAGCTTCAGCAGGGTGCTTTTGCCCGCTCCCGAGTGGCCGGTCAGGAACGCCAGCTCACCTTTGTGCAGGGTGAACGACACATCGCTGAGCGCGTCATGGCCGGTGGGGAAGCGGAGCGTGACATTACTGAATTGAATCACGGCGCAGCGGCGCCTTCGCTGCGATCCAGCAGCGCCTCAACAAACTCGCGCGCATTAAATTCGCGTAAATCCTCGATGCCTTCACCCACGCCGATGAAGCGGATCGGCAAGCCGGTTTTTTTTGCGATGGCGAAAATAATGCCGCCTTTGGCGGTGCCGTCCAGTTTGCTGAGCGCCAGGCCGGTGAGGTTCACCGCTTGATGAAATTGCGTAACTTGTTGCAGTGCGTTCTGGCCGGTGCCTGCGTCCACCACCAGCAGCGTTTCATGCGGTGCGCTCGCGTCGAGCTTGGCCACAACGCGCTTCACTTTTTTCAGCTCTTCCATCAGGTTGGTTTGGGTGTGCAAACGGCCCGCCGTGTCGGCGATCAAAACGTCAATACCGCGCGCCTTGGCCGCCTGGATCGCGTCAAAAATCACCGACGCGGAATCGGCACCGGCTTGCTGCGCAATCACCGGGATTTCATTGCGCCGACCCCATTCCTGCAACTGTTCCACCGCGGCCGCGCGGAAGGTATCGCCGGCCGCCAGCATCACTTTCAAACCCTGCTGCTGGAAACGCCACGCCAGTTTGCCGATGGTGGTGGTTTTGCCCACGCCGTTCACGCCGACCATTAAAATCACAAACGGTGCGCGCGCCGTGTCAATGTGCAAGGGTTGCACGCACGGTTGCAACAAGGCCTGCATGTCTTCACGCAACGCGGTGAACAGCGCATCGACATCGCCCAATTGTTTACGTTGGGCACGTGCAGTGAGGTCGTTGACAATGGCGCGGGTCGCGTCGACACCCACGTCGGCAAGTAGCAATTGGGTTTCGAGTTCTTCCAGAACTTCGGCGTCGATTTCTTTTTTGCCGAGCACCAAAGTCGCCAGCCCTTCGGTGAGGCTGCTGCGGGTACGCGTCAGTACATTCTTGAGGCGCGCGAACATGCCGCTTTCATTGGCAGGCGATTGCGCGGCCGGGGCGGTAGCGCCGGATTTATTTTTTCCGAAACCAAACATGGTGAATCACTGTCGTAGTGAGGGCAGCTAAAAGTTGCGCTATCCTATCACCCGCTGCGTATGCCAACTAATTTCAAAAACGTCTGAAGGAACCCACTGACCATGAGACGCACCCTGCTTGCCGCAGTATTCTGCGGCGTATTTCCTGCGCTGTCGGTCGCTGCTGCGACCACTCACGAATTCAAACTCGACAACGGCATGAAGGTGATCGTGAAAGAAGATCATCGCGCGCCGGTGGTGGTATCGCAGGTCTGGTACAAAGTCGGCTCCAGCTACGAACATGGCGGCACCACCGGCTTGTCGCATGCGCTGGAACACATGATGTTCAAGGGCACCAAGAAACATCCGCCGAATGAATTTTCACGCATTATTTCCGAAAACGGCGGCAAGGAAAACGCCTTCACCGGCGAGGATTACACCACGTATTTTCAGCAGCTCGAAAAGAGCCGCCTGGCCATTTCGTTTGAGCTGGAGGCGGACCGCATGCGCAATATCGTGTTGCCGCCGGAGGAGTTCGCCAAAGAGATCAAGGTGATTATGGAAGAGCGCCGCATGCGCACCGACGATAACCCCAATTCGCTGATGCACGAGCAGTTCAGTGCGGCGGCGTTCGTCAACAGCCCGTATCACCATCCGGTGATCGGCTGGATGAACGACCTCGAGAACATGACGGTGCAGGATCTGCGCACCTGGTACCAGACCTGGTACACGCCCAATAACGCCACCCTGGTGGTGGTCGGTGATGTAGATGCACAGCAGACGCTGGATCTGGCCAAAAAATATTTCGGACCGATCAAGTCCAACCCGGTGCCGGTCGTCAAGCCGCAACTGGAAATCGAACAAAAAGGTCAGCGTCGCATCACCGTGAAAGCGCCGGCCGAACTGCCGTCGCTGGTGATGGGCTATAAAACTCCCGGTGCACGCAGCGCCAAAGAAGCATGGGAGCCGTACGCGCTCGACATGCTGGCCGGAATTTTAGACGGCGGCGACAGCGCGCGTTTCGCGAAGAATCTGGTACGTGGGAGCCAGGTCGCGGCCAGTGCCGGGGCGGGTTATGACATGTTTGGACGCCTCGATCAGTTGTTCACGCTCGATGGCACACCCGCGCAAGGCCGGACCATGCAGGAGCTAGAAACCGCGTTGCGCGAGCAAGTGAAAAAAGTACGCGACGAATTGGTGAGCGCCGACGAACTGGAGCGCGTCAAGGCGCAAGTCATTGCCAGCAAGGTGTACGAGCGTGACTCCAATTTTTATCAGGCGATGCAAATCGGCATGCTGGAAACTGTCGGCCTGCCGTGGAAGTTAGCCGACGAATATCTGGATCGCATCAAAGCCGTGACGCCCGAGCAAGTGCAACAGGTGGCGCAAAAATACCTGATCGACGACACGCTCACCGTCGCGGTGCTGGACCCGTTGCCGCTCACCAAGCCCGTAACTCAAATGCCGATGGGAGGCAACCATGTACGCTAAAACTCTCGCCGTTCTCGTGGCCGCATTACTTTGCGGCAGCGCCTATGCAGCGCCGCAAATCCAGCAGTGGCAGACCGCCAATGGTGCGCGCGTCTTTTTCGTCCCCGCACCGGAAATTCCGATGGTGGACGCGCAAATCGTGTTTGACGCTGGATCCGCCCGTGACCTTGCCAAACCCGGCATCGCGGTATTGACCAATGGCATGCTCAACGAAGGCGCGGGGGATAAGAACGCCGACGCCATCGCCGAACAGTTCGCAAGCCTGGGTGCGCGCCAAGGCAATAGTGCGGAGCGTGACATGGCGAGCTTTTCGCTGCGCTCGCTGACTGACGCGGGCAAATTACAACCGGCTGCTGACTTGCTGGCGTTGATTCTAAAACAGCCGACCTTTCCGCAAGACGCCTTCGCGCGCGTGCAAAGTAATGCACTCGTGGGCCTGCAAGCGCAGAAGCAATCACCGGATGAAATTACCAGCCAAGCTTTTTTCAAAGCGGTCTACGGCACACATCCATACGCAAGCGACCCGAGCGGTACTGAAGACAGCGTAAAGGCGCTGACGGTTGACGATCTCAAAGCGTTTTACAAACAATATTACGTTGCGCGCAATGCGGTGGTCGCCATTGTCGGCGCCGTGGATCGCGCCGGGGCGGAAAAGCTCGCTAATACGTTGGTCAGTGGATTACCCGAAGGCGCGGCGGCGGCGAAGCTGCCGGAAGTCGCGTCGCTAGCTGACGCCACTATCGTCAAGCTCAGCCACCCGTCGACGCAAACCCACGTGATGATCGGCCAGCCCGGTATCCGGCGTGCGGATGCGGACTACTTTGCGCTTTACCTCGGCAACCATATTCTGGGCGGCAACGGCCTGGTGTCGCGCATCAGTGATGAGATTCGCGAGAAGCGCGGCCTGTCGTATTCCGCGTACAGCTACTTCATGCCGATGCGTGAACGCGGGCCCTACATACTCGGCCTGCAAACCCGCACCGACAAAACCGACGAAGCCATCAAAGTGTTGAAAGATACTTTGGAAAAATTTGTCAAGGACGGCCCCACCGCCCGGCGCATGGTGGCCTGGGCACGGAAATACGGCATCCAGAGCACCATCCACACCGGTGGACCCTCGATCCCCGGCTCTGGCCTCATCGACAAGGACGTGGTGCTCGATGCCGATACCGATGTCATTGGCCACATCAATGGCG
>JANMQQ010000382.1:0-3710 GCA_031370545.1 Gammaproteobacteria bacterium | reverse complement strand
GACCAGATGCCCCACGGAACTGTGCATCACACCCAGCAACGGTGCGGGCCACACGCCGAACAGCAACACGGCCACCGCCAGGCTACCCAAGATCCAGAACTCACGCCGGTTGATATCGGTGAGTTCCGCAACATGCTTGTTCGCGATATCACCGAAGATCACGCGCTTCACCATCCACAAGGTGTAGGCAGCGCCGAACACCAGCGTAGTTGCCGCGATAAACGCAATCCAGAAACCCGCTTTGAACGAACTCAAGATCACCATGAACTCACCAACGAAGCCTGAGGTGCCGGGCAAACCTGCGTTGGCCATCGCAAAAAATACCATCAGCGCGGCAAACGTCGGCATGGTGTTGACCACGCCGCCGTAGTCGTTGATCTGCCGACTGTGCATGCGGTCATAGAGCACGCCCACACACAGGAACAACGCGCCGGACACGAAGCCATGCGAAATCATTTGCACCATCGCGCCTTCGATACCCATGGAAGCGCCCTGAATGCTGCCGGTATTCTTCAAAATCTCGAAGCCCATGAAGAACCCGAGCGTGACAAATCCCATGTGCGAAATTGATGAATAGGCAATCAGCTTCTTCATGTCTTGTTGCACCAGCGCCACCAGCGCGATGTACAACACCGCGATCAACGACAACACAATCATCAGCCAGTGCAGTTGCAGGCTGGCGTCCGGCGTGATCGGTAACGAGAAACGCAGAAATCCGTACGCGCCCATTTTCAACATGATCGCAGCCAGGATCACTGAACCGCCGGTCGGCGCCTCCACATGCGCGTCCGGCAACCAGGTATGCACCGGCCACATCGGCACCTTGACAGCGAACGCCAACAGGAATGCGAGGAAGATCAAAATCTGCGGCGTGAGCTCGAGCTTGAGTTGATGGAAGTCGAGAATGTTAAAGCTGCCGGACTGGATATACATGTAGATCAATGCGACCAGCATGAACACCGAACCGAGGAAGGTATAAAGGAAAAATTTGATGGTCGCGTACACGCGCCGCTCGCCACCCCAGATGCCGATGATCAGGAACATCGGAATCAACATGCCTTCCCACATGACATAGAACAACATCGAATCGACTGCGGCGAACACGCCGTTCATCAAGCCTTCCATGATCAGGAACGCCGCCATGTATTGCGCCGGCTTAAACTTGATCACTTCCCAACCGGCCAGCACCACCAGCACCGTGGTGAAACTGGTCAGTAAAATGAGCGGCATCGAAATTCCGTCGATGCCCAAATGATAGTTAATGTTGAACGCGGGAATCCACGCGTGTTGTTCGACGAACTGCATCTGAAACGTCGACGCGTCGAATTGCGTGTAAAGCGGGATGGTGATGATAAATGTCACGACCGCAATCACCAGCGCGATCATCCTGGCCAGATTCGCTTGACGTTCCTGGCTCGCGGTCAGCACCAAGACGCCGCCTAAAATCGGCACCCACACCGCGAGACTTAATAATGGCAAACCGGAAAACATAATTGCGCGAACCTTGTCAACGTTGAACCCGTGTTCATCCTTCCAGCTTGCGGCCGGAGGGAATCATGTTATTCAGCCCAGCACCACCCAACCCAATATCACGCACAAACCAAAAATCATCGCGAACGCGTAGTGATACAAATAGCCGGACTGCACCTGCCGGATCACGCCGGAGAATTTGCCAATCGCGTGTGCGGTGCCGTTGACCAAACCCCCGTCGATGATCTTCACGTCACCGTAACGCCACAGCAATCCGCCGATACCGAGCGTGCCGCTGCCGAACACTTTTTGGTTGAAGTCATCAAAATAGTATTTGCGATCCAGCAGGTGATAAACCGGGGCGAAGGTTTTCTGCAACACATCGGCAATCAGCGGTTGTTTCAGGTAAATAAACCAGGCGGCTAACACGCCGCTCGCAGCCAGCCACAACGGCGCGGCAGAAAACGCATGCACGATCATGTTTGCCCAGCCGTGGAATTCTTCGGACAAATGTTCCAGCACGTCGTGTTGCGGCAAGACGAAAATCGCGTCGCCGAAGAATTTGCCGAAGGCGATGTCGCCGACGTAGATCGCACCGATGATCACCGACGGAATCGCCAGCAGGATCAGGGGCCAGGTCACGACCGGTGGTGATTCATGTAAATGTTGCTGCGTGTGGTGGTCCATGCGCTCCTTGCCGTGGAACACCAGGAAGAACATGCGGAAGCTGTAAAACGCGGTTACGAATACACCGGTCAACAACGCCCAGTACGCGTATTCCGCGCCGTAGATATGCGACGCGCCGACCGCTTCGATGATGCTGTCTTTCGAATAGAACCCGGAAAAACCCGGCGCGCCGATCAAGGCCAGTGAACCGATCAACGAGCACCAATAGGTAATCGGCAAATACTTTTTCAGCCCCCCCATTTTGCGGATATCCTGTTCGTGATGCATCGCGATGATCACCGAACCCGCCGCCAGAAACAGCAGCGCTTTGAAAAACGCATGCGTCATCAAATGGAAAATACCGGCGGCATAAGCCGATGCACCGAGCGCGGCGGTCATGTAACCGAGTTGCGATAACGTCGAGTACGCCACCACGCGCTTGATGTCGTTCTGCACGATGCCCAGCAAGCCCATGAAAAACGCCGTGATGGTGCCAATGATCAGCACCATGCTCAACGCAGTCTCGGAGAGTTCAAACAATGGCGACATGCGCGCCACCATGAAGATCCCGGCGGTCACCATGGTGGCGGCGTGAATCAAGGCCGAGATCGGCGTCGGGCCTTCCATCGAATCCGGCAGCCACACGTGCAAGGGCACCTGCGCAGACTTACCCAT
Organism: Gammaproteobacteria bacterium; assembly: GCA_031370545.1. GTDB lineage: Bacteria > Pseudomonadota > Gammaproteobacteria > SG8-11 > SG8-11 > UBA6921. Next base: position 899 of record JANMQQ010000382.1, on the reverse strand, counting down.
TGCGCCGATGAACAGCAGAATGCAGATGACCGTCATCAATGACCATTGCGCGCCCGGCCACACTTCAATGGTCAGATTGCTGAGCATGGGGGCAGAGCGAAACACATCCATGTAATCAAGACTATTGAAGTACATCAGGATGGCGGCGATGCCGAGCAGAAAGCCGAAGTCGCCGACGCGGTTGACCAAAAATGCTTTCATGTTGGCGTAAATCGCGGTGGGCTTTTTGAACCAGAAACCGATCAACAAATACGACACCAGGCCGACCGCTTCCCAGCCAAAAAACAATTGCATGAAATTGTTGGCCATCACCAACATCAACATCGAGAACGTGAACAGCGAGATGTAACTGAAGAAGCGTTGGTAACCCGGATCGTCGTGCATGTAACCGATGGTGTAGATGTGCACCATCAGCGAAACAAATGTCACGACCACCAACATCAGTGCGGTGAGCTTGTCGACCAGGAAGCCGATTTCAAAACGAATGCCGTCGCTCACCGCCCAGGTGTACACGGACGCGTTGTAAGTCGCCGCGCCATCAATCGCAATATGCTTGAACACCAGCAGCGCGCATAAAAACGAAACCGCCACACCGGCAATCGTCACCCAATGCGAACCCGCCCGCCCGACCTGCTTGGCGAATAATCCGGCAATGACCGCGCCGAGCAACGGCGCCAGCACCATTATTAAATAGATCGTCGGCATCATCGGTTCCATGTCTTAACCTTTTAAAGAATCGAGATGATCAACGTTGATGGTGCGTTTGTTGCGGAACAACACCACGAGAATAGCCAAACCAATAGCCGCTTCGGCAGCCGCGACGGTGAGAATAAAAAACACGAACACTTGCCCGGCGGTGTCACCCAGGTAGTGCGAGAAGGCGACGAAATTCATGTTCA
>JANMQQ010000372.1:0-8668 GCA_031370545.1 Gammaproteobacteria bacterium | reverse complement strand
CTTGGTGTCACGATAGGTGTCCGCGCGCCCGCTAATAAAATCGGCTTTTTGCTTGTTATAGCTGACTTGAAAGTCGCTGCGGCCCGAGGGATGCCAGCCTGCATTAGCACCGCTTCCGGCCACCGTTTCGGTTCCACCGGATGACTGCAACTCGCGCCGTTCTCGATACGCGTCCGCGCCCAACGACAGATGCGCGCCGCGAAACATCCAGGCAAGTTTGCTGCGTTTGCCAATGAACACTTCAGTGGTTTGCGACACGATCAGCAGGTCCAACTCGGAGGGATCGCCCGGCCTGGTGTTGGGCTCAGGAATCGGTGCGCCGGATTCATCGGTGCGGGTGGGGGTGCGGGTCTTGTCCAACTGCGACTGGCGGGTGGAGGTGATATCTTCAGAGTATTCATATTGGAAGGTATTAAACCGATCACGATGTTCGATGCTGGCAAAGTGCGTGGCGCCAAAATAATTCTCACCGGCACCTGCGGTGACTGAAGTGCGCGCCGACGGAGTCCATACAAATCCTGCTGTCCACGTTCCACCCTCCGGAGACTGCGAAATCGCAGGATCATACTGAAAATTGTTGCGCACGTACCCTGCGCTGGCCTCCAACATCCAATACGGACTCAGGTGATAACGATACAGTCCGTTGAGTGTTTCATATAATTGGTCATCGTTATTTCCCTCAAAAAACACCTCACGCCGACTCAGCCCGACTTGCCATTCAGACGTATATTGACGTTGCGCGTTACTTCCGACTTCAAACCGGTATTCACGCCCAAAGCTGTCGCCGGAAGTTCCCGGATAATCCAGCAGATCAAAATTGATTCCCAACGCCAGTTGCAGATCGCCCCTGCGCCGACGCAGGAAAGGCGATAACGTCCAGGACTTGACTTCACCCGCGCTTTCGCTAACCGCCAAGTCACTCAAGCCCGCGTTGCCGTTAAGGTCGACCAGTTGTTGACTTATTTTTCCGCTGCCGCTCAAAAAGACCAGGTCCGGCACCAGGATCGAATCGGCACGGCCCTGGAAAAACTGCCGCGAGTGGTTGCGGCCGCTGTCATTTGCGTACAGCAACTGTTCGAAGCCGTAGTCAAGCAGCACGTTTAACTCGTGCCCGATTGCAGTCACCGAAACCCCCGGCGCTATCGTGAGCACCATGTCGTCCTGCTCCTGCCCTTTGGCCGCCAGAGTGACGTTGTCGGTATACGATGTTGACAAATCAATCGACGGAGCAATCGTCCACACCGCCGCGAGCGCGGACGGCGCCACCAGACTTGCGACGGCAGCCATCAGGCCAGCACATGACGCACGCCGTTTAAGCTCAGAGGCACTGCCAATCCCCGGGTTAATGGTCGTCGGCTTCAATACTGGACGCAGTCGAAATATTCCTGAGTTCGATGGGCAAGGCAAAAACATGACTCATTCCATTTTTTTAAAGCGAATGTAAAAACGAAGGCGGTGTGCTTTCAGTACACGTCGTTCGGCAAGCACTATTCGCTTGCTTCCGCCATGACCTTACTCGCGTCCATAGCCGTATGTTCCATAGTGGCCGTAGCCATACCCCTGGCTTGCACCCCCATGGCTTTTGTTTAATACCACGCCGATGAATTTGTCGGTACCGATCAGCGCTAAGGCATCTTTTACGACGCGCTGCGGCGTTTTGCCGGATTCAACCACCATCACCACCTGTCCGACGAGCGCTGCAAGGGCGACCGCTTCACTGGATACCAACATCGGCGGGGCATCAAATATCACCACGCGATTTGGATAGCGCTGCGCAAGCTCCAAAGTCAGACGGCGCATGTTTTGACTTGCCAGCAATTCGGTGGCTTGCGGATGTTGCCGACCCGAACGCAACAGCGTCAGCTTGGGAATATTGGTACGGAACAACAGCGTTTCCAACTCGATGCGTTCGTCCGCCAGATAGTCAACCAACCCGGCTTCTTCTCGGGCGAGACCCAGATAACCTGCGAGCGCCGGTTTGGGAACATCGGCCTCGACCAGCAGCACCGTGTGGTCCATTTCCATTGCAATGCTCACAGCAAGATTGACGGACGTGAATGACTTGCCTTCACCCGGCAACGCGCTGGTTATCATTATCAAATTTGGATGACTGTGAGCGTTCGCCTGCGGATTGAGTATGTTTTTCAGCAATGGCCGCTTGATGGCGCGATACTCCTCCGCAATCAAACTGCGCGTGTTGGCAGGCGTAATCATGCCTGCGGTCGCCAGTCGTTCCAGATCAACGACCGCCATTTCAGCCTCCACTCCAGCCTTGGCAACCGGCGGAACTGGAACCGCTGTCGACACCCGCGCCCCTGAAGTGTCGACCTCCGCAACCTTCTGCGGTGCCGCATGGAGCAGCCGATCAACAAATTTTTCAATTGAATTCATGGTGCGTTACTCATCCTTCAATGCGACACACCGCGCGAAAACATGTGCAATGCGACATAAAACGCATAAACCGTTATCAACCCCGCCGTCATCACAATGTAGGCGATAACTTCAATGCGGTATTTCATGCGCATTGAATCCGTCCACACCATCGACACATAGCCGAGCACCGGCACACTGGTTTCGGCCAGAACGCTGCGGTAGTTATCGAACACCAGCTTGATTTGTGACAAGAACAACGTAAACAAAACCCCGGCACCGATACCGGCCAGCAACACCGCCGACGCGAGCAACGGCCGGTTCGGCGCGACCGGCGAGAGCGGCACACGTGGCGGGTCGACGATCTTGAATTTAAGATTGTCCGAGCTCTGCTCGGCTTCCTCGGAAATTTTCGCTGACTCACGCCGGCTGATCAGCGACTCGTAATTTTGCTTGTTGATCGCATAGTCACGATTCAGGCGCGCGAGTTCTGCTTCCACCTGCGGCACCGTATCCACAAGCGTGTTGAGCTGCGCCACGCGGCTTTCGTATTCTTTCACCCGCACTTGCAACACCACCACATTGGCTTCGGCGTTGCCCAGCGCCACCTTCAATTGCTGATAAACCGGATTGGCATCCAGCGTCGGCGTGCGTACCGGCTGTTTAGCCTGTACCGCGTCTTGACGTTTCTTTTCCAGTGCGCGTTGCTCGTCAATCTGTTTGCGCAACGCCACCACATCAGGATGTTCGTCGGTAAAGCGCAACAATAAATCGTCGAGCTTTGCCTCCAGGGTCTGGATACGCGACTCACCTAACGACGCACTTGCGCGCGGCGACGGGAGCGGCTGCAGCACCATGCCTAAACTCGGCTCTTCGCCCGACAACTGACGCCGTAATTCATCACGGCGATTGACCGCTTCATGCAGCTCCAACGTCGCCCGCTCCAACGTCGCCTTCTCAGTCGACAATCGGTCGTAGTAGCCACGGCCCTCGGAAGGCATCACACTGACGTTTTGCCGCTTGAAATCCTTCAGGCGATCCTCGGCAGCCGACAGGCGCGCCTCGTATTCCTTGATTTGTTCCTCCAAAAACCGCTGTGCAGCGGAGCTGTCTTTGCGGTTGTCGCCCAACGAACTCTCAACAAACAAGGTTAACAACGACTGCACCACCTGCCGTGCAATCTGCGGGTCGCTATGCGTGAACGAGATGCTGAAAATATTGTCACGACCCGCATTGGTGAGCCCAATCCGCTTGGCCAGCCGGTTGAGCAGCAGTTCCATTTCCTCGGGCGTTTTAGCCTGCAAATCGAGATCCGCCATGCGCGCAATTTTTTCGATGTTGGGTCGGCTCAACAACGTGCGCGTCATCATCTGCACCTGTTCGCTGGTGTTGGACTGCACCGCAAGACCTTGCAGCAAAGGACGCAACATGGATTGGGTATCGACAAATACACGCGCGGTGGCTTCGTATTGATTTGGCAACATATAGACCACGATCCAACCGGCAAAACACAACGGCCACGCCACCAGTTGCGCATACCAGCGATAGCGCCACATGCCACGTGCATAGCCTGAAATCTGTGCGATTAAATCCTGCATCGACGCACCAAAAGCCCCATCCGTTACGATTAGAACCAGGATTCCGGAATAATCAGAATATCGCCCGGCGCCATTTCAACATTGGCGCTGATGTCGCCCTGGCGAACCAGGTCGTTCAGGCGCACCTGGAACTGCTGCTGCTCTTTGCCGACCATGCGCGAAATGCTGGCCTTGTTGCCGGAGGCGATATCGGTCAGGCCACCGACTGCGATCATGACATCCAGCAAAGTCATATTGGCGCGATACGGCAACACTTGCGGTTTGGCCGCAGCTCCGACCACGCGCACTTGCTGATTGTAGGGCCCGACAAAACTGGTCACGATCACGGTCGCCAGCGGATCCTTCAAATACGTTGCCAGGCGTTTTTCAACTTCGCGCGCAACCTGGGCGGGTGTTTTTCCCGTCACCACCAGATCTTCAATTAACGGCGTGGAAATTTTGCCATCAGGCCGCACCGGTACCGACATTGACACTTCCGGATTACGCCAGATAAACACCTGCAAGGTGTCCCCGGGTCCGATGACATATTCCGGAGTGGTTGCATTGGCAACCGGAGGAGCCACGCCGCTCACCGTCGAACAGCCCGCGACCAACCACACCAACACGCACGCAATACCGGCCAGACAATAGTTTTTCATAGCTGTAGGAAATTCCTGATGGGTTACTGAAATAGGTTGATATTCCGCAAGTAAACCGTGCCCCGGCAACGACGCCGCGCAACCCGGCTTGCCCCAAGATTGTTGCGCTCTATCCGGTGTATTTCGGCGGCGGATCATATCATGGCAGCGAGCCTTTATAGAGCATGTTGTCGGTCGGAACGAGTAAATAATTAGGAGTTAAGGTGTGCGATAGGCACGGCATTATGCGGCGCTACGGGTCGGTACGTTTGCACACTAAAGTGGTTGAGATGGGCGCAGTAGGATGAGTTCACGACGCTGCGCGCGCCGTGTCGATGCGCCCTTTCGACATTCTTAAAGCAGCCCACCTGACCAATCTGCTGCCCGCCAAAGATTCAGACTTCGAAAGCGTGCGCAAGATGATCAAAGCCGTGGCGGACGATACCGGATCGAAATAACACCCGGATTATTGTCAAGACTAGCGCTCGCCACGCAGCGTATGCACCACCACCTCAGGCGGACAGTTGAAACGCAAGTCGACAATCGACGCGCCCGATCCCACCGACGTATAGCCTTGCATCGCGTGGAAGCTCCACGCACCCGCACAAAAGCGTCGCGGGCAGCGCGCGTTTAACATCAGCGGAAATCCACCCGGCAAACAAATCTGGCCACCATGGGTATGGCCGGACAACATCGCGGCGAAACCTGAATGTGCTGCGTGACGAAAAATTTCCGGCGTGTGGGAAAGCAAGATCGCCGTTGCTTCACGAGGAATATCGCGCATCGCGCGATCAATATTGGCCATGCGGTAGTAATGTGCGTCATCCACTCCGGCGAGATAAAACGCCTGCCCACTACGTTCAATCCGCACCGACTCGTTGAGCAGCATGCGCACACCAGCTGCTTCAAGCCCTGGCACCATGCGGATACTGTCGTGATTGCCCAAAATGCCAAATACTGGCTCCTTCAAATGGACTCGTACGCGTTGCATCGCCTCAATTGTCGCCGCGTAGGACCCATAGGTCTTGCCGCGATAATCGCCGGTCAATACGCACAGGTCGTAGTCGATGTCGCGCACGCATTCGATCAAGGCGTGCGGCATGTGCGCGTTCATGTCCAGATGCAAATCAGTGATGTGCAGAATGCGGAAGCCGTCAAACGCCGACGGCAAAGTGGATAGCATCAGGTCGTTGTGTGTCACGCGCAATTTCAAGACATTGCGTTGGCCGCGTCCGTGTAAACCGATACAGCGCAGCGCACCGCGAATGACGTGGTGGATCGAGTACCAATTTTCGATGTGAAAAAAATTAAATCCCTGACCGAACACGCGCGCTTCAGCATCTTTTTCAATGCCGAGACGCTGCTGCAGGTGCACGCGACCGAGCCGGGCTTCCAGTGCGGAGTAAATGTCATGATCCATGATGGTCGGCTGCATGTAGCGCTTACCGACCCGCTTGCGCGTTCAGCTCACTCAAAGTTGCGCGCGCCGCGTCCGCACTTGCGCCACCTAACTCCAGCGCGTGCTGGGCTGCATCGCGCGCATCATCCCAACGCCGTTGCGCAATCAAACTCATGGCAAGATTATTCCAGACCACTCCCAGCGTAGGGTGTGGTGCGAGCAGTTCGCGATATTCCTGCTCGGCCTGCGTGAACTGACCGAGCCCATAACGACTGTTGCCCAGTCCGAAACGCGCGGCCACACTGCCCGGCCAGCGCGCCAACGCCGCCATATAGGCGGGCGCGGCAGCCGCGAATTGTTGTTGCGCCTCCAATTCTGCGACTGCGCTAAGGTAGCGGGTCTCGTCAGCCGTCACCGGCAGCTGTTCGAGTGGCGTGATCACCAGCGCCCAATGCTGCGCAAGCGCCCAACTGCGTTCAAACTCGGCAAAGCCGAGCAGCGCGCGCGGTTCACGCCCGGAACGTAAAATCAATTCGCGCTGCGCCAAATCGAATCCCACCACCACCGCGTAATGCCACACCGGCAACCACGACAGGTCGAGGTTTTGTAATACCAACACCGGATGGCCTGCCGCCACTTCGTGCAGCACCGTGTCAAGCTGCGGCTCGATGACATACGGTACGCGCGCATGACGACGTATGGCGGCGAGCAGTTCAAGTTGCAGGCTGCCTTGGCGAGCAGGCAGATAAACCTGCGCAACCAGTTCTTCGGGCGTCACCGCCGCACCGGCAGCGTTCAGCACCGTGGCGAGCGCCGCCGGGCCGCATTGATGATCTTCCTGCGGAAAAAAAGCTACCGAGGTGAGTTCGATTTGTGGAGTCAGGCTGGCATCGTCAACACGCGGCACCGGCAGGCTGGAACACGCAACGATCCCCGACAATAAAACGCCGCCCAACCCGAGGCGGGCGGCTCCTATGTTAACCACTGAATACCACCTCAGCGATGTTTATGGTTCACAAACGGAAACACATGGGTCAACCCAAGGATGTCGGTGATCAGCAGCAACACGAATATAAACAACAAAATGCCCAGCGGATCATCGCCTGCGGTCGGCAACTGCTCGATGTTTTGCGCCAAGGCGTGCACTTCATCGGTGCTCAAGCTATCCACACGTGCCTGCACTTGGGCAGGATCAACGCCGTAATTCAATAACGCCTCGCGCACATCCGCGCGCTCCAACGCCGTCGCCACAGCGGCACGTTCCTGCTGCATCTGCTGCGCACGCAATAGCGCATCGGTACCGACCATTTGAGCCTGCGCGGCGGGTAGAATGACACTGGCGAACAGAAAGCTTGCGAGCACGCAGCCAACAATGGTTGATAGCCGTTTACGCAACATGATCATATAAAGCACTCCTCAGTAGTTGATTGAATACAGAAGGTTGATTCAAGACCAATGTAAGTATAGCAGCGCACTGCAACGGCATAGCGCGAGTTGCGAACTATGGATGCGGCTGCACCGGGTGGCGATGTACCGTAGCACGACGCCGTATCCCACGTGCGAACGTCGTGCGCATGGCGCACGCTACATCGTAATTTGCGTTAGAATACTTTCTAGTGTCTAGTGTTGACTTTAAACTTCATCGAGCCAAATCAACAAGGATGTACGGAATTGGGGGCGTCACTCACCGCGTTGTCAAACCCAGTGAGTTTTATGGGCTTGGTGAGACATGCGTTATCGCGCCCGCGACATCGGTGACGCTCACCAGTGCATGTTGATCCAGCGCGTTCGGCGTCGCAACCGGGACTCGCGGCAGTGATGGGATAGGTTTTCATGTGTCCATTTCGCAACTTGCAGCCATGCCGTGCATTTCCACAAAATAATAGCGCCATTAGCGCCGCGCACTTGTAAGCCACATGTGCATATGCCCTATTGCCCCAGGCCAAGAATTGACTAGAATGTGCGCCCACACCGCACCAGCAAGTTACACACAGACGACTAGAATCATAAGACTGACAACGCGCATCGAATTGGCGCATCACGCTGTAACAAACCACAGGCAGTATTTTTCACCCCCCATTGCAAGAGCACTGAAATTATGTCCAAACCAGGAATTCTCGTTACCGGCGGCGCAGGCTATATCGGTAGTCACGTGGTGCGCCAGCTCGGCGAACGCGACGAACACGTGGTGATTCTCGACAATTTGTCGACCGGCTTCAGGGATTCAATATTGAATGGCACGCTGGTGGTCGGCGATACCGGTGACGTGGACTTGGTCAGCCGCATTCTGCAGGAACACAATATTGAATCAGTGCTGCATTTCGCGGCACATACCATCGTGCCGGAGTCGGTATCTGACCCGCTCAAGTATTACCGCAACAACACCTGCAATTCGCGCAATCTGCTCGAGAGCTGCGCAAATGCCAACGTGCGGCACTTCATTTTTTCGTCGACGGCGGCGGTGTATGGCATGCCTGTGGGCGAATTCGCCTCGGAAGACACGCCGCTGGATCCGATCAATCCGTACGGCACCTCAAAACTCATGACCGAATGGATGTTGCGCGATCTGGCCGCCGCCACCGCGTTGCGGCATGTTTCGCTGCGTTATTTCAACGTGGCGGGCTGCGATCCCGAAGGCCGCATCGGCCAGTCCACGCTCAACGCCACCTTGCTGACCAAGGTGG
>JANMQQ010000328.1:0-6315 GCA_031370545.1 Gammaproteobacteria bacterium | reverse complement strand
ATCGGTCCTGCTGCGTCGCGAAGCGGCTCACGCTCCAAATCAACTCCGCAGTGGTATTCAAGCAGATGCGATATCTTTTCAAGCTTCGTGCGTCCTAAATTCTTGTCGTCCTGCAGCGCATTGACGATGTAGGCATCGATTGCCGCACGCCTGAAAAAGATCCCGCGTGAGTGCTGGGTGGGTGGTGCTACTGCTGCCGTCGGGAGAACTACGGAAACCGGTTCCACAGAGAGCAGCTCGCCCTTGAACGCGCGGTGGAGGATGGCGGGCAGCAGGGCGTCGAGTTCGGCGGAGGTTTCGGTTTGCAGGCGCCTGAGGGCGTCCACCTCCGCTCTAACTTTTCTGAGCGTCATCTGTGTTTCCCGAGTCGGCAGCGGTATCTCGTAGCTCAGAAAGTCTTGCGGATTTAACCTGCGACGGCGAACGTTTGTTCCCGTACTCGCGCCGGAGAGTTTTGGCCATACTGAGGGCGTGCGGAAATAAGTATCGAGCACTTCGGGAACAACACGATCTTCAAGCACCTCAAAAACCGGAAACTCTGTTGATACAACGCAGCCGTTGCACTCAGGCGGCACGATGCCAAGTGCGCCTTCCCACGCCATCAACTTGGGATACACGAACTCACCAACCCGAAGGCGCGTCAGTCGCGGATAGGCGAAGTCCAATCCTGACTTCCGTGCTGTTTTGAATACGCCACGACCAAAGCAATACACACCCGCAAACTGGTAGCTCTCGTCAGCGCGAACAGTGACATCAGGCAGACGCAGCCTCACCAACTCACGCATGGGCGTCATCTTCGCCTGCGTGTCATGCGTCAGAATAGAACGCAGCAGCGCCTCAGCCTCCTCGACGGTCTGCTGGCGGAGGGAGCGGGCCTCGGCAATTTTAGCAGCCAGTGCTTCGATGTACGCCACGATGCGCCGCTGTTCGGCCAACGGCGGCAGGGGGATTTCAGCGTGCTCAAATTGACTAGGGTGCAGGCTTTGTCGTCGAACATTCGTGCCAGAACTCTGGCTGCCGATAGCCTGCCAGTGTGCAGGTACTTTCAAAAAGTAATCGAGAAATTTCTGGTCGATACGGTCGCGATTAACCTCATATACAACGAACGCTCCGGACATGACGCAGTTGTCTACTTCTTTTGGAGCAATACCGAACGCGCCTTCCCACGCCATGATCTTGCAGTAGATGAAGTCGCCTTCACGTACTCTCTGAATCTTGGGCAAAGCAAAAGTCGAACCGAGCTTTCGCTCACCAACGAAAATGCCGCGAGCAAAGCTGTATGTTCCAGCGAATGGGTATTCGGTGAGTTCATCGCGCGGCTCGAACCGTTCAACTCGCCGTAGCACATCACCCAACCGCACTTTCGGCCACGCATTGTTCATGCGTTCTGCCCCAGCATGGCCTTGATCTCCGCCATGATCTCAACGATGCGCTGTTCCTTTTTCAAAATGTCATCGGCCAACTGTTCTGGCGGCAGGTGCTCGAAGTCCACTTTGCTGTGCGGACTCTTACGATCAAGGTTGCAATTGTTGGCAAGCAGTTCTTCGGCGCTCATCTTCCACGCATGGTCATTTTCTGCACGCTTGTTCCACCACTCGATGCACGGCTGGAATTCGTCGAACTGCATTGGCTGGGTCTTGGTGTAGTTTTTCCTTCCTGCGGGCAGCGGGTGCTCGTAATACCAAACTTCCTTGGTCGGCCCCGAACGGTCGAAAAACAGGATGTTGGTCGGGATACCGGTGTACGGCGCAAACACACCGTTGGGCAGGCGCACGATGGTGTGAAGGTTGAAGTCCTTGAGCAGTTCTTCCTTGATGCGGGCGCAGACGCCATCGCCGGACAATGTTCCATTCGGGACCACCACCGCCGCACGCCCCGATTTTGGCTTGCGTCTGAGCTTGCGCATGATGAGCTGCAGAAACAGCAACGCCGTATCGGCGGTTTGTTTGTCATCGGGAAAGTTACCGAGAATGCCGCGCTCTATCTTCGCCGCCGAAGGGAGGATTGGTAAGAATGACATCGACGCGTTCTTTGTCGCCGATCTCGTTCAATGGAAAGCGCAGCGCATTGCCGGGGTCGATCTGCGGCGATTCCAGGCCATGCAACAACAAATTCATTTGCGCGAGCAGATACGGCAGTGATTTCGCTTCACAGCCTTGGATGCTGCGTTTCTGCAGTACGTCGCGGTCTTACACTTTCGTGCATTGCTTTTCCAGATGCGTGAATGCTTCGACGAGAAAACCCGCGGTACCGCATGCCGGATCGAGCACGATTTCACCCAGTCGCGGATTCACGATCTCGACCATGAAGCGCACCACCGGGCGCGGCGTGTAAATTTCGCCCGCGTCACCCGCGGCGTCGCGCATTTCCTTGAGCATGGTTTCGTACGTGCGTCCGAGCAGATGCAGCTCTTCGGTGGAATTAAAGTGAATACCGTTGATCTTGTTAAGCACGTCGCGCAACAGGTAGCCGTTGATCATGCGGTTCACCGTGCCGCGAAACACGTTCGCAATCACGTCGCGCCGGTCGCCGCCCGCCACGCCCTGCAAGTTTTTCAGATACGCAAACAAGCCCGGCCCGCGTTTAGCGTCCGGGCGCATCGCTTCGTCTTGATTGATGAACGCGATGAGTTCGTCGCCGGTGATGCCGTCCGCCTTCGCTGCCCAATCGCGCCAGCGATAGGGTGGCGCAATCGCCGCCTGAAACCGCTTACCCGCCAACGTCGCTTCGGTCTCGCGCATGGTTTCGATATCGTCGAGAAATTTGAGAAACATGATCCACGTGAGCATGGGCAAACGATCGGCATCACCGTTCAATCCCTTGTCCTTGCGCATGATGTCGCGCGCGGATTTGATCAGCGCACCGAGCTGCTGTGACGTTGTCTGTGGTTGTTTTGGTTTAGTTTTTCGTTGCACGTCTCATTCAACCTTCATGTGTTATTTCTCGAGCTATACCCGAGCTATACCGCTCACAATGTTCCCGTTCTTGAAAAGGCCGTGAGCGTGTTTCTTCTTAATGAACTTGTACAGTGGTTTTTCTGAGCGCAAACACCGTTGCTATGTTTACGGTCGAGCGCAAGGTCGTCGGACGGAGGGTGAAAACCACAGCGGCCTAATTCGCATAGAGCAAGACCTGCATATGCTGCATCGCCTCACGCAGCTTGTCGGGGCCACCGAAGCGCGCAGTGATCTCCAGGAGGTTGCCGTGCTGCGAAATCGGCGGCACTTGTAGCGCATCCGGAACCTTGAATTGCTCCGCGCCGTAGTCGGCGTATTTTTCTAAAAGTTCGTGCAAAATTTGCCGCGCTTCAGCGCCGTATTGGTCAAAAAAATCTTTCTCATTTTTTCGCAACTTGTCTGCACGTTGTCGGCGTGTGAGTAACGGCGCATTGAATGCCAAGTGACACAACAGATCGAAGGTATCGGCTTGGGGTTGCGCAGCGACATCGGCAAGTTGCGCGACGTCGATACCACGTTCGGCGAGCTTTTGGATCAAGTCAGCGCGTTGCTGCGGATCAGACCATACTGTGCGGATTTCCTCAGGAGAGCGGTACAGCATGCGCACCTTTTCGGCCGTATAGTCGGTGAGTTGTACGACGCGTAATTGTCTGCCATCGGCGTCCAGCTCGAAAACGAGGTGCGCGACGATCTCCACTTGGCCGCTGTCCACATAGTATTTCTGCCGGGGTTGCGGTGACGTTTGCGGGCTGCCGGTAACTTCCGTCTCACCTTCGCTTTCGATTACATAGTCTCCCGGTTCCTCTTGAACCGTGTGTTGCGTTCCAGCAACCAGTTCACCTGTTTCCGAAATCTGTTCTTCGGTAACCAGCACAGGATCGCCATCGAAAGTTGAATCGGCAAACTTATTCGTAGCAGCGCCCGTGTAATCGAGGATGTCGAAATACAACTTGCCGTAGTCTTCGCGCACACGCGTACCGCGCCCAATGATCTGCTTGAACTCCGTCATCGAGTTGATTACCCGAACGAGCACAATGTTCTTGCAGGTGGGCGCGTCGACGCCCGTGGTCAGCAATTGCGACGTCGTGAGAATCACCGGTGTCGTCTTTTCCAATTCCTGAAATCGACCCAGGTGACCACGCCCGATATCGCCTTCATCCGAGGTCACGCGGCACACGTAGTCGGAGTACTGCGCGACTAAATCCGCGTTGAGATTATTCAGCGCGCGCCGCATTTCATCCGCATGCTCCTGGTCCACGCAAAATACAATGGTCTTGGCGAAACGATCAGTACGTTTTAAAAAATCCGTGAGGTGCTTGGCCACCGCTTGTGTGCGCGCACGTAAACTCACAACGCGCTCGAAATCCCCGGTGTGATACTCAGTATCGGGGATTTCCTGCCCGTACCGATCCACCTGCCCTTTTGTTGGCCGCCATCCTGCGGCATCGTAGCTCGTTACGATACGATGCACGCGATAGGGCGCAAGGAATCCGTCGTCGATACCCTGCCGTAAGCTGTACTGATAAATCGGATTACCAAAGTAGCGGTAAGTGTCGCGATTGTCGTCGCGCAACGGCGTCGCCGTCATGCCCAACTGAAACGCGGGTTGAAAATAATCGAGGATGTCACGCCAGTTGCTTTCATCGCGCGCACTGCCGCGATGACACTCGTCGATGATAATCAGGTCGAAGAAATCGGGTGCGTACTCACGGTAAAGGCCCGGGCGACGTTCATCGCGCGCGATGGCTTGGTAAGTGGCGAAATACATCTCGCGCCCTTGGTTCGCCTCACCGTTTTCAATTTTCCATCGTGCGTCGCCGAACACGGCGAAAGTCTTATCCTTTGGATCATCGACCAGCACATTGCGATCCGCGAGAAACAGAATCTTTGGACGATGGTATTCGCCGGTTCGATTCCACCGCGCGCTCCACAACTTCCAACAGAGTTGAAATGCGACCACCGTTTTACCGGTGCCCGTCGCCATGGTAAGCAAAATGCGTTGCTTGCCTTGCAGGATCGCTTGTGCGGCACGGTTGATCGCAATTTCTTGGTAGTAGCGCGGACTCTTTCCAGTAGTGTGATTAAACGATGTGAGCAGGTTTTGTGAAACGCGCTCGTCAACAATTCCGGCAACGGCACGCAGCCGCTTCCACAGTTCATCCGGCGCAGGGAACGCGGTTAACTCCCGCTCAATCCCAGTAGTGAAATCGAATTCGAGAATTGAATGGCCGTTGGTTGCATAGGCGAACTTCAACCCAAGAATGTCGGCATAGTTCTTCGCTTGCTGCATGCCGGTCCCCGGCGACTCGCTCTCCGGTTTTGCCTCGACGACAGCGATGGTGAAGTCGCGGGTGTAGCGCAATAGATAGTCCGCACGCTTTTGTTCTTTGCGGCGCGCCTGACGACCGACGATATAGATTTTTCCATCGGTGAAGGTGCGCTGCTCGGCAATCTCGTGTGGGGAACTATCCCAACCCGCAGCAACGAGCTTCGGAGTAACGTACATGCGGCAGGTGTCTGCTTCTGTTAACTCATTGCTATTCGTCTCGCGCGGGTCAGTCATGGCGTGCTCTTACATTCGTAACGCTGTTTTGAGTTTGTTTACCGCATCCGCGTGTTTGTCTTTACGCATTTTTTGAATATTTTTCAGCTTCCATTGAATAGCGGGTAGTTTGTCGATTCCGGTGACGTCTAGCAGCAACCACTCCGGCCCACCCAGTTTTACCGAAAGTAAAAAGCTTTTTTCACGCTCCGTGAGTTGCGCGTGCAATGTTGCAATCAGTGCTTCGCGCGCTGCGACCAATTCCTCGTACGAAGTTACGTGCTCGGTCATCCCTGCGAATTCAGCTTCGTAAACAGAGCGGATGTCTTTTGGTTTCGGATCGAGCAATTCACTCATGGGCCGGTCATGACTGACGAGATACACAATGAACGCGTTGCGTATCTCGTCGGTGATGCCTTCGTGCTGCATCAGCACTTTCACATCGAACAGATCGCGCGGATGTTGGCGATCGAGTGCAGCGCAAAGTTTGCCGCCGTATAAATCGGCGGTGGATAGCGTTCGTGCGGTCACAGATAACTCGAATACCTCTTCGGCCTGCCGCACGAGGTCACGCTCTTCGGCCGGGAATGCCGAGCCACGAATCACCGTATTGGGCTCGATTTTTATTTGCGATTGTGCGGACGCAACAACCAGCTTTGAAATCCGATTCGATCCCGTCTGTCGGCTTGCCTGAACTCGCGCGCCGGGAATCGCGCCCTTGATGGATGTCGCGACGCGAACCAGCGCGTCGCTGATATTATTCAATGCTATTTGGCGAGGCTCGTCGACCGGTAGATAGGTCAAGTCAATATCCAC
>JANMQQ010000427.1:0-1810 GCA_031370545.1 Gammaproteobacteria bacterium | reverse complement strand
TGCGCCTCCTCCTGATAGGCCGTGCTGGAACGGTAGAAGCCGTTATCTTCCATGAGCACACGAATGCGCTCCAGGGCACGCGTGATCTTCTCCAGCGTCAGGCGTTCGCCAAGCTGCAGCTTGGTAACGTTGACGATCTGGCTGGCCCGCGGACGGTCGGGCGCGCCCTCTACTTGCACGGAGCCAATGAAATAGTTCAACTGAAAAACGAAAGTGAGATCCACGCCGCCATCCGGTGTGTGCTCGGCTTCAACGGCCACATCGGTATAGCGCCCTGTGCCATACAGGTTCCGGATGGTTTGGCGAATCTTGGCGCGATCCAGCGGCTCGCCCTTGCGCTGGGCCACCAGCGCCCATATTTTGCTGTCCGCATCGGCGCGGGTTCCCGCAATGCGGATTTCACGCACCGGCAGCCCCTGGTAGTTCAACACGTTGCTGGCGGTTTGCGCGCTAGCAGCGGGCATGGAGGACGCCGAGACCGTCGACACCGGTGCCTGCGCCGGGGCACCGGACTGCGCCCGGGCCAGGATCGTGCCCGCCATCAGCAACCATGGTGTGATGCTCCCAAATGGCCTCGCTCGCAAATACACCCCTTTTGAGTCCAACCGTTCCTGCCCAACACACTGCGTCCAAGTTAGTTCGATGATCCCAGTGAGCCACTACGTTGTACCCGCGCCCCCTTTGCATCGCGCGCAGGGCCGCAACTCCTATAATAAGGGGTATCGGGTACCTAACCTATGTTTATCGGCTGCCATACCGAATGACCCCCATGTCTGCTACCCAATGTCTGCTACCCAATGCTGGCTACCGGATGTCTGGCTACCCAATGTCTAATAACCCCAATGTTTAACAACCCCAAAGAACGCTACTCACGGCAGACCCTGTTTCGCGGAATCGGCGCGGAGGGGCAAGACAAGCTGGCACAAGCGCGCGTCGCCATCGTGGGCTGCGGAGCGACCGGATCGGCGGTAGCGGCGTTGCTGGCTCGTTCCGGAGTTGGCACACTGCGCATCATCGACCGCGACTATGTTGAAACCAGCAACCTGCAACGGCAAACTCTGTTCGACGAATCCGATGCGGCGGAGTCCCTGCCCAAGGCGGTGGCCGCCGCGCGCAGAATCTCAGCCTTCAACTCGCACATCGTGGTCGAGGCCAAGGTCGCCGACCTCGTCCCGGCCAATGTCGAAGAACTTCTCGGCGAGACCAGCCTCATTCTGGATGGCACAGACAATTTCGAGACCCGCTATTTGGTGAATGACTACGCCGTGCTTCATGCGCGGCCCTGGATTTATGCGGCGGCGGTCGGCAGCTATGGCGTTACTTTGAACGTGATCCCCTACGAAACCGCCTGCCTCACCTGCATTTTCCCGGAGCCACCCACGGGCACGGTGGAAACCTGCGAAACCGCCGGAATTCTGAATTCAGCGGTGAACCTGGTGGCTTCGATTGCGGCAACGGAAGCACTCAAGTTTCTAGTCGGGGCGCAAGCACAGTTGCGCAAAACTTTGCTCTCGTTCGATGTTTGGTACAACGACCGCGCGGAGATTGCAGCCAATCATCCCCGGGAAGGCTGCCGAACCTGCTCCGGCAAGGACTTTGTTCATCTGGCCGGGGAAGGGCGTCCTCACATCACGCTCTGCGGCAGGAACTCGGTGCAGATTCACGAGCGGCAGCGGCCTATTCTATTTGGAGAACTGAGTGAACGCCTGGGGCCGCACGGCGTGGTGCGGTTCAACGACTTCGTCCTCAAGTTCTGGCGCGAGCCCTATGAAATGACCTTGTTCCCCGACGGCCGCGCCATCATCAAAGG
>JANMQQ010000264.1:0-2142 GCA_031370545.1 Gammaproteobacteria bacterium | reverse complement strand
AAATACTTGCAGGAATACCTCAATGAATTCTGTTACCGATTCAACCGCCGACACTGCGAACCCTAACTCCCAGCACGACTGCTCGGCGTCTGTGCAACCCGTTTACCCGTCAAATTCGGCTGAGTTTTGTTAAGAGGCAGTTAACCTTTGGGCATGGTGATAACCATCGGCCCCACGCCAGCGGCGCTGGCCGACGGTGTTACGACCGTAAACTGCGTGCGGCTGATACTGGTGACCACGGCGCCGTTGCCGTTAAATGTCACGCTCGAGCCCGCCACGAAATACGTGCCATTCACAGTCACTGTTGTGCCGCCGTCCAGCGGCCCGCTGGTCGGTGTAATTGAACTCACGGTGGGAAGTGTCTAGGTGTAACCGCTGAGCGAACTGCTCACCGTTCCGCTGGCGGTCGCGCGACCAATGAAACTTTGCTTGCCGCGCGTGTGGGCGTAACTGCTGTTAATTTCGTGCTGCTCACGAACGTAACCGATGTGGCGTTCGTCCCGCCGAACGTGACACCGGAGCCGGTAACAAACCCGGTGCCGGTGACGGTAACCGTGGTGCCACCGTCCACAGTGCCTGCTATTGGGCTGATGGACGAAATAACCGGCGCGGCGGAAGCGACATCGGCAAGACCGAGGGCGAGCAATCCGAAAATCACCGCGAACGCAGCGCGACACATCATCGCGGCGTAACTTGGCCGTGCGAAAGGAAAAGAACGGAACACTGTGAATCCCCCGACATCCGGAATGTACTGCAAAATCGAGACGCATCATTTTCGTCTCACCCACTGGCGGGCGACTCTAGCACAATGGGGGGTACAAGCAAGACTGTTTGTCAACCAGGTTATTTGTTCGGTTATTGGTTTGCATTTTGGAGGTGCGATATCGAACTGCGGGATCAGGGGCTTGGATCATGCTGAATGACCCTCACCCCAGCCCTCTCCCAACGGGAGAGGGGGCAAGGCCGGAACGTGCGAATGAGTTCGCGCCTACATGCTTAACTTCACTGACATCGGGAGCGAGGGATTTTAGAGCGCTAGATTTTACGAAAAATCAACGTCGCGTTGGTGCCGCCGAAGCCAAAGGAGTTCGACATGACGGTGTCGATTTTCATTTGACGTGCGGTGTGGGGAACGTAGTCGAGGTCACAGGCGGGATCGGGGTTGTGCAGATTGATGGTTGGCGGTGCGACTTGATCGCGAATCGCTAACGCGCAGAACACCGCTTCGATACCACCGGCCGCGCCGAGCAGGTGCCCGGTCATGGATTTTGTGGAACTCATCGCGACCTTTTGCGCGTGCGCGCCGAAGGCCGATTTGACCGCTTGGGTTTCGGCTGCATCACCTTGCTGCGTCGAGGTGCCATGGGCGTTGATGTACTGAATCTGTTCGGCATTGAGGTGTGCATTGCGCAACGCGGCTTCCATGCAACGGCGCGCGCCGCCGCCGCCTTCCGCCGGTGAGGTCATGTGGTAGGCGTCGCCGCTCATGCCAAAGCCGATGACTTCGGCGTAAATACGCGCGCCGCGTTGCTTGGCGAATTCGTATTCTTCCAGCACTAATGCGCCCGCGCCGTCGCTCAATACGAAGCCGTCGCGATCTTTATCGAACGGACGGCTTGCCGTGCCCGGGTCATCGTTGCGTTGAGAAAGTGCGCGCGCCGCGCAGAAACCACCGAGTCCAGTGTGCGTAGTCGCCGCTTCAGCACCGCCCGCGATCATCACGTCCGCATCGCCGTATTCGATGATGCGTGCGGCATCGCCGATGCAATGCGTTCCAGTCGCACACGCCGATACCAAGGCGATGTTCGGACCTTGAAAACCGAACATGATCGACAGGTTGCCGGAGATCATATTGATGATGTTGGAAGGCACAAAGAACGGCGAAATCTTGCGTGGCCCACCCTCGAGATACGCATCGTGACCTTTTTCGATGCCACCCAATCCACCGATACCTGCACCCAATGCCACGCCGATGCGCGGCGCAGTTTCTTCAGTCGCGACCAGCCCCGCATCTTCCACCGCTTCCTTCGCTGCGGCGATGCCGTAGTGAATGAACGGGTCCATCTTGCGCGCTTCCTTGCTCGACAGAATGGTGTTGATGTCAAAACCCCACACCAAGCCACCGAAGCGCGTCGAAAACGC
>JANMQQ010000227.1:0-6163 GCA_031370545.1 Gammaproteobacteria bacterium | reverse complement strand
CGACATCATCTTCATTTGCTGCAGCGTCATAGGCTCTTAGCAAGGTTGATTGTCCTTGGAAGGCCGCTGAATACTCACCGTGAGGATCAATAAGGACAATTCGTGGACGCAATACCGTGGCATCTTTGGCATGGTGTTCTAGCACTGATCGAATCAGCGCTGCAACGGTGCCAGATTTCCCTGATCCGGTGGAGCCTAAGATGGCGCAGTGCTGACCAAATAGCTTATCAATGTTAGCGCAACATACCGCCCCGTTACCCCCAACGTACTCACCAATTGGTGTCAACGGAGATACGGCAAGAGCCTCGGCGGTATGCTCGGCGGCTGAAAAAACCATCTCCAGTTCTATCGGTGTTGTCAGATAGACGCCCTGAAGCGGAAGCGGATAGGTTTCTACACCGCGCGAGAATTTAAGGCGGTTCTCAACTGAAGACCATATTCCTTCGGCGAAAAGATCGGCTTCAAGGATTCGTGAATCATCTCCCGGTGCAATGAGACTCTGACCCTGTTCAACGGCAATCTCTGAGCGCATGCGTAGCATACGAACATACGCAAAGAGCAGTCGACGACCATAATGAATCTTGACGATGCTGGCGAGCTGTCCGATAGGGCAAACACGGCCGTCCACCACGCGGGTTAACTCCGACAAATTGCGATCCAGTTCAACGCGAATCGCCGTGCCACTCACCTCAATGACTTTGCCAATTAGGAGATCGGTGGTCTCTTGAAATGGGGTCATGTTGCTACTCCGCTTTCCAAGAAAGTCGTCATGCCAGCCAACGTCCACCAGCGCAATTCAGGATCATCAAGTGGCACAGCTCGATCTAGGCCGTTGTAGAGAGCCTTATCGCTTGCAACATACACACGCGAACCGAAG
This sequence comes from Gammaproteobacteria bacterium, assembly GCA_031370545.1. GTDB lineage: Bacteria > Pseudomonadota > Gammaproteobacteria > SG8-11 > SG8-11 > UBA6921. The sequence continues at coordinate 5,286 of JANMQQ010000227.1, read as the reverse complement.
CGTTCGTCTTTTAGCCAGCTTGTCAGAGTGCTACAGAGTCTTGTTACTGCGCCGTCATGAATCTCACGAAAGAAGACAATGACAACTGTTTTGTTGCTCCGATCTCCCAGTGCCAATTCGATTTCTGCATTGATATGGCTGTCGCCAAAGCTGTAACCGATGATTCCAAGTAGGTTCTCTGGCGCGCGGAGCGAACGTCGAAAACAATCGAATATCCGTGCAAACGGGTCTTTTTGAGTTTCTAGGTACTTCGTCGCCTGAGGATAGATCAGCGTTCCCGCCAAGTCGGAAAGGTACTTCACACCATACCGAACCCGTAATAGACCGAGTTCCGGGTCTCTGAACCAATCAACTGAGCCGTGCAGTTTGAGCACTTTGTGTGCGTTATTGCCAGCCGGTACGTCCGGATCAATATTCTCGCCTGTCCAGTAGGCAATCGCCCCACCCGAGAAACCGTCCAGCGCTACTCGACGCTCCATTGCCAAGGCGTCCTCAAGCAACGTGTCGTAGTTCGTCGTGACAAACCCAATCTGTGACCTTGGCTCAAGGTTCGCTCGTCCCTTGAAAATTTGGCGGACAAATCGCAAGTGGGCATCTACATCTACGATAGGAACCTCTGGTTTCCCAATATCTTCAGGCTTTGATTCATGTGCGGGGCGGTAACCATACCTGACCGTGATTGCAATAGCGCTGATGATCGAACGGTAAGTCTTTTCCAGCAGATCAAGCGCAACATCATTAACGCCAACCTTGGCTGCCTTTCGTTTGGAACGCTCTGCCAATGCGATGAGGTCGCCTAAGTGGCTCAGCGTATGCTCCACGTGTGAGTTGTCGGGCAAATCGGCCATGACTGCGTTAAACAGATTCAGATCATCGTGCTTAAGGCAGGCCTTTACGCGCGCAGTAAGGGGATACATGAGAGGGATGCCTGACATGACGCTTGCTCCTGCCCCCAGTAGCCATTGTTGCCGTCCGAGTTCAAGTACCTTTTGAAGCTCTTCAACAACATTGTCGAAAGATTTCAATATTCCCCCACCTTTTTTCATTTGTGTTGGCCAACTGGACCATCTACTAGTCAGATCAACGTCAAGACCACGCGGCTTTACCGAGCGGTCAGGAGTTCTGGAGCCCATGTAACTATAGTTGACTTTTTTTCGCGCCGAGATTGACCGCTTTCGAGTTATCACGACGCGCCTGTTGAATTGCACGTAATTTTGATCCGTCATTTGCAATGGTTACTGACCCGGCAGAAATACGGCTTCCGGCTAATCTGATTCGGTGTCGTCATGGCGACGGCGGGTCCACTTTCGATGCAACAACATGATATAAACGGGTCTACTTCTCACGCAAATCAACAGGCCGCTTTCAACACCTACCCGCCGTAGGTCGCGAATCCCGCAATACGTCTGGTCTGCCGACCGGCTGACTATAGCTCTTCTTGTCATTCTTAATTTCTTATCGGCACCCGACACCTGGGTCGCTGCGGCATAAGCCATTCCGCCAACCGCAGAAATCCGACGGAGCGCCGACGTTTTTTCCTGCGGTGTGAGTCCTTTGTCGGATGGCGCGCAACCCCGTTTGGCTCACTCTGCACGACACCGGGAGGCGCATGGATGTGCATGTGGCCGCCCTCCCGGCCACCGATAGTTCGACTAACTTTATCTGGAGATATTCAAATGACCACAATACGTGTTCAAGGGAAACAAGCGGGTACGGCGCTGCTGGTTGCGGGTTGCAGCTTTATAGGGCTGTTACATGGGGAGGCCCTGGCACAGGGTCATCGTTTCCAAGCGACGAATGTTTGCGAACTGACCGCCACGGAGCTTTACAAGGCGTGCGGATTCGAAGTCCAAGACAGCGCCAAAGTGGCTATGGCAAATTGCTTGAATCTCCTCGACCCCCAAGCGGCGGCGGACTGCAAACTCGCCGTGGGCGTCGCACGCACCGAGGGCAACACCCAATGTGCAGTGGTCCGGGATGCACGCGAAGATGTCTGCGATAAACTGGGTACGGGCGCTTACGATCCGGCGATCAATCCGGCGAATTTTGTTGCGGGAATCAATAACCGCTACACACCCTTTCCCCCCGGTGCATTTCGAGTTTACGAAAAACAGACTCCAGAGGGGTTGGAACGGATTCGCATCGAAGTCCTGCCGGAAACACGCCAAATCATGGGTGTGACCACGACCACGTTGCGTGACACCGTGACACTGAATGGCGTGGTGGTCGAAGACACGTTGGATTGGCTCGCCCAAGATGTGCAAGGAAACGTCTGGTATTTCGGTGAGCTCGTACAGAACTTCGAGAACGGCGTCCTGCGCAATCTCAACGGTTCGTTTGAAGCAGGCAGGGATGGCGACAAAGCAGGCTTTTGGAGCACGGCGTTTCCGCAAGTGGGCGACTTTTACCGGCAAGAGTGGTCGCTGGCCAACGCCGAGGATGTAGTCGAAGTTATGAGCTTGGACGCACGCGACGAAATCGTACCCTTTAGCCGCAGTGGCACTGGGCCGGTCTTGAAGACCATGGCCACCACGCCGATGTCACCCGTCGTGGAGCTCAAGTACTATGTGCCAGGTATTGGGTTCGCACTGGAAGTGAAGCCCGCGACCGGCGAACGGCTGGAACTGGTGGACTACGGCCCGCGCTGAATTTAGCGTTAAATGTACTGGGCCGGGCGGCAGTGTGCGCCCGGCCCATTTTCAAGTACTGGAGGTGAGTGTTTGATGCTGAATTCGAGCCTGCACAAAGCGCACGCTAGAATTCCATATGCAAAATTAGGCATTCAAAATTCGCATAACGTAACACTGAGGTGAGCCATGAATAGTCTACCGACCACCTGGCACCCGATCTGGGTCGTTGTTGCCATCGCAGCGGGTGTCGCTGTGATGATAGGCATTGAGTTCCTCGACGACCCGGACATGACGTCGACTGATATTCTCTTCGAGGCTGTTAAGTCAACGCTGATCGTGCTGACGATCTCGGGTGTGCTATATCTCGTAAGTCGAACTAACCGCCAACACAAGGAACAACTCGCGCTGATTAGGGACATCGAAGTCGCGCGCGCCGAGGGCACGCAATGGCGCACTGACATGCGCGAATTGCTGAAAGGCTTGAGTTCAGCCATCGACGCGCAATTCGACCGCTGGCAGCTCAGCGCCGCCGAACGCGAAGTTGCGCTGCTGCTGCTTAAAGGCCTCAGTCACCGCGAGATTGCCGCGTTGCGCGACACCAGCGAACGCACCATCCGCCAGCAATCGCAAGCGATCTACGCCAAGTCCAGTCTGAGCGGGCGAGCTGCGCTGTCGGCGTTTTTTCTGGAAGACTTGCTACTGCCGCGCGAACAAAATTCGTAAAGAACGCGATTGAAGTGCGGGCGTGCGGTTGATTAGAATTTGGCGGCGGGGAATTGAATGAATAAAAAAACCGTCGCGACACTTTTGTTTCTTCCCGCGTTTGCATTGGCCGATGATGAAATTCCCACCACGGATAAGAGCGCCAGCGAGCGTCGCGTTCAGGTTTATCACACCCCCAGAGAAAAACGCGATGCGGGCCTGGGCACTAATTTGACTGACTGGCTGAGCCTCTCCGGGCTTGCGAAAATTGAAGCGACGTCATTCGATAATAATTTCCAAAACAAGATTACGAACTCGGGTCAAGACAATGCAGTATCTGCCGTTCAGGTGGGCCTCAAGCTGGAGATGTCGGATCAGGTTGAGTCGGAGATTATTCTGGATTTCCAAGACAATAAAACAGGCGCGGTGCTGGATGAGGCTTTTGTAGAGCTCAAGTCCGGGCACTGGGGACTATCGGTTGGTAAACAAACGCTCCCCTTTGGCAACTACTACAGTCATTTCATCACCAGCCCGCTCCTTGAGTTTGGTGAGACGCACGCGACTGCGCTGCTCGTTGGGTATAACTACAACGGTGTGGTCGACGTGTCGGCGTTCACTTACAAAGGCCGCGCACGCCAAAGCAACGTTGACGAACGCATCAATGATTGGGCGGCGGCGGTCGAGGCCAAAACGCTGGGCGACAGGGTACTGATCGGTGCAAGCTACCTGTCCGATCTGGCAGACACAGACGCACAATTGCTTGAAAACTTCGATAACCAATACCCGCGACGCGTCGGCGCCTGGAGTGCTTATGCTGTGGTCCGCGCCGGAACCGCCGAGGTATCGCTTGAGATAGTGCGGGCTGCGCGTGCATTTCGCGCACTGGCGCCCACTGCGGATCAGCCCCGCGCCTGGAATTTGGAAATAGCCTACTACCCCGCAGAAACCTGGCAAGTCGCCGCACGCATCGAACGCAGCGCTGAGTTGAGCAACCAACCCGAGCGCCGTTATGGTATCGCCGCAACCTGGCTTGCGTACGGGGTCGTGACAATGAGTGTCGAAGCGCTTCGCTCTGACTTCAAACCCGGTTTTGCGTTCGACAACAACGGCAATGAAGTCCGGCGGCAGACGTTATTCGCAACCCAGTTGTCGTTGGAGTTTTGATTCCATTTCCATTTCCGAGGAGCTCCGGATGACGCTACCTTCCGTCGTGCCAGAATTCGCGGGAATGACAAAATCTCTTCGTCCAGATATTGCCGCTTAAAACTCCTGCGCAAACCGGATCAAAATCGCGGACTCGGCAGCCTTGCCTGACATGCCAATGGTTTTACCAAAACTCTTAATCATCTCCTTGGCGGCGTATCCCTGGATGTAATTAAATTGAATGCGCGCCATCGAGTCGAGATACCAGTTCACGCCATATGTCCACGAATAACCCGCGTTCACATACTTGCTGCTCGATAAAGCGGTCCAAGTCGGATACAAGGATGCGGCTTCGAAAAATTTTTGGTCGGCATGAAAGGTGGAATAACGCACCGTCAATTCGATTGCACCACGACCTGCCCCCTTCGGATCATACGGTTCATTGACGGTTTGCTTTTCAAATACCCCGTTTTCAACCGCGCGTTGCTCGCCGGTTAGAAAATGCCCGACCAGCAAGTACATGCCTTGCACACCCGCCGTGCCATCAAATTTAAAATTTCCACGCATGTATTCACCTTTGACGGTGGTTGGTCCGTGCAAGTACGTGGCATCTAAGCCCTGCCGGGTTTTGCTGAATTTGCGTTTATCTTCGAAGGTTGCAGAAAAAAACTTCTGCTTGCTGCGGCTTTCAGTACGGAGTGACAGCCCGTCGTTTAGCCCCTTGACCACGGTCTGGCTTCCAGTCGCGTAGGACACGCCCAGCCAATACTTATTTTCGTCTTCGAGGTCAGCCGGGTTCAGCACAAAACGC
>JANMQQ010000212.1:0-4772 GCA_031370545.1 Gammaproteobacteria bacterium | reverse complement strand
ATGTCGTGCCTGTTCCTGCCGCTTTTGACCATCATCTTCTCCGGCCTCGGGCCCGGCCAGGTGGCCTCAGCATCGGGCCTCGCCAATTTTTTTCGTAGTCTCGGCTCGAGCTTCGGCACCTCGATCATGGTGTCGCTCTGGGACAACCGTACCAGCCAGTTTCATAGCCAACTGGTTGAGCATGTCGGCGCCCACAACCCGGCGTCGACCGCCTACCTCACCCAGTTGCAGCAATTAGGCCTGTCCACCAACGCCGCCCTGAACTATGTCGATCAAGTGGTGGTGAGCGCGCAGGCGTCGCTGTTGGCGACCAATTCGGTGCTGGTCACCAGCGGCGTGTTGCTGTTGGCGCTCATCCCGCCGGTCTGGCTGGCGCGCGGCCCGTTCAGTGCTCCACCCGGCGCGGCGCATTAGGCATCCGACGCAGCAAGGACCATTGGTCCGGTTCCTTCGGCGGCGGAAAACTGAGTCGGGCTGGGGCATGACCAAATAGTGCTGAACGTCACTAGTGCCGCAGGACCGGTTTCGATTACGTTGCCTTGTACGTATTTCGGGCCGTATCAAGTCGTATCAATGGGACCGGTCCTGCGCCGCCATGTTGGAGCAGGGTCCAGGACGGTGAGGCATCAGAGCACGGCCTCACGTGGCAAACGCAAGTCAGGAGCGAGCTCGCATGCACAGCGAAGCTCTTGTCGTCCTCCCCGGCAGCAGCGGTTCGGTACCGGGCAGCGCTGAAGGACGGATACCGCAGCGAGTACATTGATATCACCATCATCGATTTCAAGAATCATTGAACCTGGAGGACAACACCATGGAATCATGCGAACCGGATATCCACTCCGTACTGCGGCGGCAATTGTTGCAGGTCGGCTTACTTGGCCTGGGTGCAGCCGCGCTCGCGCGGCGCAGTTTCGCCGCCGGGATGGTCAAACTGCCCCTGCCCGGCGGCTCGGGCGAGCGCCAGCTCACCACCGCCTTCCCGCAAAAGGGCACGATGATTTTGCAGCGCACCCGCCCGCCGCTGCTGGAAACGCCGTTTGCGGTCTACGACAAGGGCGTGTTCACTCCGGTGAACGAGTTCTATGTGCGCTGGCACTGGGCCGAGATTCCCACCCACATCAATCCGCACACCTTCACGGTGACCATTGGCGGGCATGTGCATAAGCAGTTGAAGTTCACGGTGTTCGATCTGATGCGCAAGTTCGAGCATGTGGAACTGGCGGCGGTCAACCAATGCTCGGGCAATTCGCGCGGCTACTCCCAGCCGCGCGTGCCCGGTGGCGAATGGAGCAACGGCGCGATGGGCAACGCGCGGTGGGTGGGCGTGCGCTTGAAGGACGTGCTGGATGAAGCCGGGGTGAAGCCTGGCGCGGTCCAGGTGCAGTTCGAAGGGGCCGAGCGGCCGGTGCTGGCTGCTTCGCCCAACCTAAAAAAGTCGCTCGGGGTCGATCACGCCCGCGACGGCGAGGTGATGATCGCGTGGCAGATGAACGCGCAGAGCCTGCCGCTGCTCAACGGTTTTCCGATGCGCCTGATTGTGCCCGGCTGGTACGCCACCTACTGGACCAAGATGCTGCAGCACATCACCGTGCTCAACCATGAGGACGCCAATTTCTGGATGCATTCAGCCTACACCATCCCCGACAACTGGCCCCGCGCCAGTATGTTTCCGGGCGAGAAGGACGTGAAGTTCGTGCCCATCAACAAGATGGTGCCGCGCTCCTTCATCACCAACCTAGCTGCGGGCGCCAAAGTTCCAGCCGGTCGGCCCGAGCCGGTGCGCGGCATCGCCTTCGGAGGCTATACCGGAGTGAAAAGCGTGGACGTGTCCACCGATGGCGGCAAGACCTGGATGCCCACGGAGCTCGGTCGCGACTACGGAAAATTCAGTTTCCGTCAGTGGAGCGCGCAGGTGACGCTGGACAAGGGGGACCAGACCCTGATGGTTCGCTGCACCAACAGTGATGGCCTGCAGCAGCCCATGGCCCCGAACTGGAACCCGGCCGGTTTCATGCGCAACGTGGTCGAGTCGACCCCGGTGTTAGTCGTTTGAACAAGGAGATTGGTATGGAAATGGCTCAACCCGGCGTTGCTCCCGGCGCGGCCTTGGTCGGCGTCATTGCTTGCGTGGTGCTGCTGATCAACCCGGCACAGGCCGTGACCCTGAAGCTTGAAAGCGTCAAGCTACCTGAAAGCACCCGGGTGTTCCCCGGTGCCGGTCCGGGTGCCAGGTCAGCCAACAGCTATTGCCTGACGAGCCACTCGGCGGGCATGGTGATGAACCAGCCGGATCTGTCCAAAGACGCCTGGCTGACCGAGGTGAGCAAGATGATAAACGTCATGAAGGCACCTATTCCTGAGGATCAGGTGGCCGTGATCGTCGATTATCTCGTCAGCATCAAAGGCAAGAAGTAACCAGCCGCCGCTACATCGCGCAAAGCGTACCGGTTTTCAAGCCGCAACCGCGCAAGTGACTGCGGTCACTTGCAGGTCATGACCTGCGGCACGTCCAAGTCATGACTTTCGGGCGCTTACATCGGTCAAGTCGAGGCCTAAAGTTCAACACATGGACGCACGGATAAAGACAACACCGTGATGTTCAACCCCGATTGATTAGATGCAATTCAAGGAGCAACCATGAACCAGACCGTGAAACAAATAAAGGAACAAGCTTTGAACAACGCCGATCTCGCCGTCGCGGTGTATGACTCCCATACCCAGGCGGAAGCGGCCGTGAAGGCGCTGCAACGCGCTGGCTTCGATATGAAGAAGCTCTCGATCATTGGTAGGGATTACCACACCGAGGAACACGTCGTCGGATTTCTCAATGCTGGTGATCGAGCCAAGTTCTTCGGCAAGCTGGGTGCGTTCTGGGGCGGCTTGATGGGTGTGTTATTCGGCTCCGCCCTGTTGTTCGTGCCGGTGGTAGGCCATATCGTCATATTGGGCCCGCTCGCGGCAACCGTCTTCGGCGGTCTGCAAGGCGCTGTATTGGTGGGTGGCGCTAGTGCCTTGGTTGGCGCACTCAGCGCCATTGGCATTCCGAAGGATTCTGTACTGCGCTATGAAACCGCGCTGAAGTCCGACAAGTTCCTGGTGATCGTGCATGGCGATGGCCAGGACATCATGCGGGCGCATGAACTGCTCACCACCTCCGGTCTTGCTTCGTTCGAGCATCACCCCGTCGTCTGAGTAGCTGTGTAGCAGGCATCAACCTTGATGCAAACAACACGCACCATTCACGCAATCAACCTAAATTCACATCGACAAGGAGTATTTATGAAATTCACTCTCAAACCACTGAGCTTGGCCGTTCTGATCGCCACTACACAACTCTCCGGTATCGCCGTTGCCGAAGCCACAAAAACGCCGACCGCGTCCACGACGCCAGCGGCACCCGCTACGGCTACGGTGGCTACGGCGAAAGCGCCGCTTGAGCTCAAGTCCCCCAGCGACTGGATCATCTATGACGACACGACCTTCACTCCGGTCGCGGATTCGATCAGCCATCATCTGGAGTTAGCGCGTCAGGCTTTCGATGCCAAGGACAGTAAGGAAGCGGCTGAAGAGATGAGCATCGCGGGCGATGAGCTGAAGGAACAGGCGGCGCGTGCTGCGAAGGCTGACAAGGCGTTTGCCAAATCCGAGATGAAACTCGCACACGATACCTCCAAGCGCATGGACGCGGTGGCGGCCAAGGTCAAGGCTGCTGCAGCAGGCATCGAGAGCGGTAAAATCAAGACCCAGGCGGATCTGGACAAGGTCATCGACAAAGCCGCCCGCGCCGACATGGACCGCCGCTGGTTGGTCACCGACGTGACCACCTGGTACCCGGTCACCGATGAACCGCAACGGCATTTCAACAGCGCCGTTGAGGCCTACGCGAACAAAGACTACCAAGCAGCAGCCACCGAGATCCGCAAGGCAACCGGCTATGTGCGCCTGGAAGCCGGACGCGTTACTGATGACACCAAGCAGGCACTCGACAGTTCCGTGGCAGAGCTTGACAAGCTCGCCGCTGCGGTTGAGAAGGGCGCGGCTAACGACGAGAAGCTTATGGACAAAGCATTCGCCGATGCCGACCACGCGCTCGCCTTGGCGCATCGCAGCAAGGCGGCTGCATCGTGGGCACATAAGGAATACGACAAGGCCGGCTACGAACTCAAGGCGTCCGCCCGTGGATTGGAAGGCGCTGCAGGTTGGGTAGGCAAGGAGGCGGAGGCGGGCGCTGCTGCGGTGGTCGCCGACAGTCAGGCTTTGGGCGATAAGCTTGCGTCCGGTGCAACCTGGACACGCGATGAAGTCGCCAAGGGCTTCGAATCCCTGGGCAAAGGCATCAATGCGCTGGGGCACGAAATCGGCAGCAGCAAGCAGGCCGCACCGGTCAGCTTAGGCAACGTGAGCGTCAATTCCCAACCACCCCGCAAAGGAGACCATTCATAAACCGTTGAGTGCCCGCGTGCCCGGCGGCAATTTCCCCGGGCACGCTGTGGCACAGAAGGTTTGGAATACGCAAGGAGCGCCGAGTGCGTGACCGGGTAGCTTCCGGCTTTGAAATACTGATCAACGAATAAAGGAGCGAGTGACATGAGGACATTACATTCGACCGCAGCGGCGACGCTGACGTTGTTGGTCCTGGCAGGCTGCGCCACCACAGGCGTGGGCAGTGGTGAAGTCACCGCTAATGGCAAACCCGCCGAGCCTGTATTGTTCAGCTGGAAGAGCGACGACGGCGGCATCAGCGGCAGCATGGTCGCCACGCTGCCCGACGC
>JANMQQ010000191.1:0-4633 GCA_031370545.1 Gammaproteobacteria bacterium | reverse complement strand
GCAGGAAAAAGTCGTGCTCGAGGTTCTGGAGCATGTCGAGGTTACCGAGAAGCTGATCGCTGCGCTGCAACGACTGTCGCTCGCGGGCTACGTGATAGCGCTCGATGATTTTGTCTACAACGAAAAAAACAAACCGTTACTGAAGCTTGCGAATGTGGTCAAGCTTGACGTCCTGGATGTGAAACCGGAGGTATTGCGCAAGCAGGTCGCGCAGCTGCTGCCGTTCAAACTCAAGTTGGTTGCGGAGAAAATCGAAACACAAGTGATGTTCGACCAATGCAAGCGGTTAGGATTTCAGTATTTTCAGGGCTATTTCCTGTGTCGACCACAGATTGTGAAAGGCGCGACGCTGCCCGCGAATCGTCTGCAATTGCTGAAGATCATGGCCGAACTGAATAATCCCGAGATCCAAATGCATGCGCTGGAAAAGGCGGTTAGCAGCGATGTGAGCTTGAGTTACAAACTGCTGCGCCTGATTAACTCCGCGCAGTATGGAATGCGGCAAAAAGTCGAATCGCTGCATCATGCGTTGGTTTTGCTGGGTGTAAATAAAATAAAGGAATGGGCGACATTGATCGTGCTCACCAGCATCGACAGCAAGCCGCGCGAATTGTTTGTAATTTCGCTGCAACGCGCCAAATGTTGTCAATTGCTGGCACAGCTGCTAGGTGCGAGTAATGGCGACGGCTATTTTACGGCGGGCCTGTTCTCGACATTGGACGCGTTGCTCGACAAACCGTTTGCTGAGTTGATCCCGCAGTTGTCGTTAACCGACGAATTAAACCTGGCCTTGCTCGAACACGTTGGTCCGATTGGTGAGGCGCTCGGGGCTGTAATTGCGTACGAACAGGCGGAGTGGGAAGGGATTGCGGTGCCGGGCATCACGCCGACTCAGCTGCGCGATTGTTACCTCAAGGCGGTGCAGTGGTCGCGCGAAGCGGCGCAGCAATTGACCGCAACATAACATGTCAAGATTAACGGCTATGACGAAAACGCAAGGCAGGTTGCAGACTATGTTGCGCGGTATCGAATTAATTCTTGTGGTGTTACTGATGTCATGGTCAGGCACCGCGCTGGCTGTTGGCAAAAACGAAGACCTACTGCGCGCAGCGTGGGAAGGGCGTACCGAAGATGTGCAGAAATTTATCGCAGAAGGTGCGGATGTTAACGCAGCTAACGGACAGGGACGCACAGCCTTGATGGGAGCAAGTTACTTTGGGAATGAGAACGTGGTGAAGATGTTGCTCGCGGCAGGTGCGGACGTGAACGTCAAAGACAAACAAGGCGCCACGGCGATAATCAACGGCGCGTTTTCCGGCAATGAAGAGCTGGTGATGGCCTTGATCGCGAGCGGCGCGGATGTCAACGCAAAAACCAGCAATGGTATTTCCGCCGGCAAGAATGCGCAGACCAAGAATTTCAAATCCATCGTGGATATCCTCGCCAGAGCAGGCGCGGAAATCGAAGGCGGGAAAAAGGGTAAAGGAAAAAAGAAGTGACAACGCTGAACGTTGATATTTATTGTCTGACTAATAATTGCGGTTGAATTCGACCTCGAGACTTAACCTTGCTGTGCCAAAGCGCGTTCCGCGTCTGGAATATTCTGCTGCGCACCGGGTGCCGGACGAAAATACACATCAAACTTCAAGCCGCCAAACTTCGACTGGCCAAGCTCAATACGAGCGCGATGAATTTCCACAACACGTTGCACAATTGACAAGCCCAGGCCACTACCGGGTGCGCCACTGCCGAGCACACGGTAAAAACGTTTGAAGATTTTTTCGCGCTCCTCAGGGGGAATGCCAGCGCCGCTGTCCGACACGCGCAGCACAATCTGCTGGCGGTCTTCGAAGGTGCTGACCTCAACACTTCCATTGGTTGGGGTGTAACGAATGGCGTTTTCCACCAGGTTACGTAGCAAAATGGTCAGCATGACTTGTTTGCCGATGATTGCGCCGCGACAGCGTGCATCCAGGCTGATATCAATGTCTTTTTTCATCGCATCGGTGGCAAGTTCCGACAGCACGTTTTGAGCGACTTCGTGCAGGTCAGCAGTTTCATTGCTGAGTTGGGTGGCTTCGGGGTCGAGTCGTGCCAGTGTCAACAGTTGTTCCACCAGTGACGTGGAGCGGTCCACGCCGTGAATCAATTCACGCAACGCTTCGGTGCGGGTGATTTCGTCATCGGCGCGTAACGCGACTTGCGCATGTGTTTTCAATGCGGCCAGCGGGGTGCGTAATTCATGTGCCGCATCGGCGGTGAAATTCAAAATGTCATCAAGCGCCCCTTTCAGACGCGCAAACAAGTCGTTTAATGCATCCACCAACGGTTTGGTTTCTTCGGGCACGCGACGGTTGTCGATGGGTTCCAGGTTGTCAAGCTGACGTGCCGCGACAGCACGCGTCACACGGTTTAACGGGCGTATCGCATAGCTGACGCCAAACCAGATCATCAACGCCAGCACCGGCAAGGACAGCACCACCGCCGCCAGCAGGCGAAGTGCCACGTCGTCACTCAATTGTTCGCGTTGATCGTAGCGCTCGCCGACTTGCACTTGCAGGTTTTTTTCGGGGTCGACCAGGGCGTAGACGCGCCAGCGATGGCCTTTAATGACGTGATCACTGAAAACATCCGGCGCTCCGGCGAGTGGATCGGTCGGTGCGCTGTCGGAGAGCGCAACCAGGATGCCGTCGCCCGACCAGATTTGAAATGCCAGGTGTTGTTCGTATTTATGCACTTGCCCCGAGCGTCGTTCGGGAATGTTGCGGTTCTGGCCTTGGGCTTGCGCGATATACGCCAGTTGCTCGTACATTTCGTGCGCGCTTAATGCAAGCAGCGCGCGCGCCGACTGGGCCAGTTGTGCATCGAACAGTTCGGCAATTTCGTGGCGATTATCGTAATAATTCTTGATGGCAGTGCCGACCCATACCACGAGTGTGGCGGACAGCAAGGTCCACAACAGGCGCTGCCGGATCGAAGGATTCATTGCAATTTATCCACGATGTAACCCACGCCACGGATGGTACGAATCAGCTCGGCGCCAAGTTTTTTGCGCAAGTGATGGATATGGACTTCCACGGCGTTGCTATCAACTTCGTCTTTCCACGAATACAGGCTTTCTTCCAGGCGACTGCGTGACATCACGCGACCGGCGTTGTCGAGCAAGGTGTGCAGGATCGCAAATTCACGCGGCGGTACATCGACGACCGTGCCGGCTTTGGTCACCGCGTGCCCGGCGGGATCAAGTTCGATATCTCCATGGGTAAGGAGCGGCGAACGACGCCCGCCCTGACGGCGCAGCAAGGCGCGAATGCGCGCGCCGAGTTCGTCAAGATCGAACGGTTTGATCATGTAATCATCCGCACCGCCGTCCAGCCCGATGATCTTGTCGCTAACCGAATCGCGGGCTGTCAAGATCAGCACCGGAAGGTCTTTTCCGCTGCTGCGAACTTTGTCCAGCACATCCAGACCCGAGCGGCGCGGCAAACCCAGATCGAGAATCATTAAATCGTAAGGTTCGTGCGCAACAGCCGCGTCGGCTGCGTCACCATCCATCACCCAATCCACTGCATAACCGGCTTGGCGCAGACCGGTATGGATACCCTTGCCAAGTAATTTGTCGTCTTCGACCAGCAGCAAACGCATGAGGTAGTCCTCTAAAAAAACGGGCGCAGGGATCAATCCCTGCGCCCGCTATCCTAACGCGTGCGTCGTTGCCAGCAAAGCCGACTACGCAACCTGGCTCATTTTCGCAGTATCGTTGCGCTTGGCGTTCTGGCCGGTTGCTTCGGCCAACACGCCTGCAGGCGGAACAATGTGCGGAATGACTTTAGTAGCGTCGACGATAGCGTTCACCGGTGACTGGCCAAGCAAGGCCGCCAGAGCGTTGTAAATACCGACCATCGGCAATAGCACGGCCAAGCCCAGGGGTGCGGTGTTGGCAATAAATACTGTGCCGATTAATCCGGCGCTGAGCGCAAGCTGAAAGCTGCGATACAGCGCAGGTTGGTCGTCAAGGAAGCTGCGCAGAATACCGACGCCAGTGATTCCGGATACCACGGCATAACTGCCCAGCAGCGGCAAGATCACTTGCCAGTGGAGCACCGCTGCCCCGGTTGTCAAGATTGAGCCAATGAACGCCGATCCGACTGCTACATGCAGGACGCGCTCGATAAACGTCAATGTCTTCGTGCCAGTATTTTGGTTCGCAATTGTGTTCATAGGATACCCTCCGTCATTACTGTTAAAGAGCTGAGGTGTCTTGCTCTAGGTGCGCATTCAAACAGACCCAGATTACAGGTCGCTTACGGATTTATTAACGCAAACTTACCAATGCAATCCGTGGTGATTCTTGCTGCATGTTGATTGGGGGTTGAGCAAGACAATTAATTGAAGAGCACGCTAAAACTATTTTCTGCGCGTAATTTTTCATCGCCATTTTATTGGCGACAAAAAAACGGGCAGGTCTTGATTGTTAATGTTAATTGCCTCTTCACTAGTGTCCGGTTAAATTGTTTGCCGATGTTTTGAAAGCCAAGACTGGCGCGGGATTCCGAGCGATGAAGGGTGGTGTCGATTTGAACAGAGATTACCTATTCGTGCGATCTTCCGGTTTTCTACCCGGAGGTTGGCA
>JANMQQ010000189.1:0-29075 GCA_031370545.1 Gammaproteobacteria bacterium | reverse complement strand
GTGTCGTTGCTGAACAGTAATAATCCTTCGCTGGCTTTGTCGAGGCGGCCGACCGGCGCAAGTTGCCCGCGTAGTCCAGCTGGAAGGCAGGTGTAGACGGTTGCACGGTCGTGTTCGTCATGTGTGGTGGTGATTAATCCGCGGGGCTTATTCAGCATGTAGTACAGCTTGTCGGCGGCGGCGAGTGCGCGACCGTCCAGCGTGATGGCAGCATGCTCGGGAGCGTTGAATTGCGGATCGGTGATAACCGTTCCGTTAACTGCAATGCGCCCGGCCTGAATCCACTGTGCTGCTGTGGTACGCGATGCAGCGCCAAGTTTTGACAATACGCGCGCCAGCGCGCGCGATGGCCGGGAGTTACCGTTCAATCTTGTGGTGCATGCCGACGTGCAAGCAGTGTATACGCCGCCGGAATCACGAACAGCGTCAGCAGAGTGCCGAACGCAAGCCCACCGACCACCACCCAGCCGATTTGAGAGCGGCTTTCTGCGCCGGCACCGGTCGCCAATGCAAGCGGGATAGCGGCGAAGATCATCGTCAAGGTGGTCATCACGATCGGGCGCAGGCGCAGGCTGGCGGATTCAATCACGGCGTCGATTTTACTCTTGCCGCGTTGTTGCAGTTGATTGGCGAATTCCACAATCAAAATGCCATTTTTGGTGATGAGCCCGACCAGCATCACCATGCCGATCTGACTGTAAACATTGAGCGTGCCGTTGGAAAAATAAAGTGACAACAACGCGCCCGAAATCGCCAGCGGCACCGTCAGCATGATAATGAGCGGGTCGATGAAACTTTCAAACTGGGCCGACAGCACCAGATAAATAAATGCCAGCGCGAGCAGGAACGAAATGTACAAGGTGGCTCCGGATTCCTTGAATTCGCGCGAGCTGCCGTCAAATTGCACGCGCGCGCCGGGCAGCACTTCTTTCGCAGCGTTCTCAAGAAATTGTAAAGACTCGCCCAAAGTGTAGCCGGGCCCGATGTTGGCACTTAGAGTTGCCGAGCGCATACGGTTGAAGTGGTTGAGCTCTTTGGGTGTCACCGTTTCCTGGATGCGTACCAGATTGGAAAGTTGCACGAGTTGACTATTCGCGCCGCGCACATAAATGGAGGTGAGGTCGTCGGGTGTCATGCGGTCCTTGCCTTCGAGTTGCACCACCACATCGTATTGCTCGCCGTCCTTTTTGAAGCGGGTGATTTGTCGTCCGCCCAACAGGGTTTCCAAAGTTCGGCCGATGTCTTCGATTTGCACGCCAACGTCAGCCGCTTTGTCGCGGTCAAGAATGACGCGCAGTTGCGGTTTATTCAGGCGCAAGTCGGTGTCGAGATTGGCCAGGCCCGGAAACGCGCGCGCCTTGTCCATGATCTTGCCAACGACGCCTTGCAGCTCACTATAGCTGTTGCCCTGCACCACAATTTGTACCGGAGGATTGCGGAAGCTTTGTCCCAGCGATGGCGGATTGATGGGAAACGCCATCACGCCGGGCAGGCTGAATAATTTTGGCGCGAGCGATCCGGCAACTTCTTGTTGTTTACGCGTGCGCTGGTCCCAGGGGTTCAGGCTGACAAACGACAAGGCGGTCGTCACCGGGTTGGGACGTTCCAGCCCGGGAGCCACCACCATGAAGTAAGTGTTGATCTCAGGCACTTCGCTGTAGAATTTTTCCACTTGGCGAGCATAGCCATCGGTATACGCCATGGTCGCACCTTCGGGCGCGAGCATTAGGCCGATGATGATGCCGCGATCTTCGACAGGCGACAGCTCCGACTTCAAATTGGTAAACAGGAAATAACTGCCGCCCACCGTGCCGACAATCAACAGCAAGACCAGCCAGCGCTGTTTGAGCGACCGGGTAAGGGCGCGCTGATAACCGTTGCGCGCGCCGTTAATCCACGACTCGGTGAGGTTATAGAGCGCGCCATGTTTTGGCGTATGGCGTAAAAGTTTCGAGCACATCATCGGGGTGAGTGTCAGCGCTACGAATCCGGAAATGATCACTGCACCCGCCAGCGTCCAAGCGAATTCGGTGAACAGGCGCCCGGTGTTGCCAGTCATTAAACCCAGCGGCAAAAATACCGCCGCGAGCGTGGATGTCATCGCCAGCACTGCAAAGGCGATTTCCTTGCTGCCTTCGAACGCAGCCTGGATCGGCTTTTTACCCTCTTCGATGCGCCGGTAAATGTTTTCCAGCATCACAATCGCATCGTCCACCACCAGGCCAATGGCCAGAACCAGCGCCAGCAGGGTGAGGATGTTGATCGAGTAACCGAGCATGCGCATTACGATAAATGCGCCAATCAGCGACACCGGAATGGTGACGAAGGGAATCAAGGTCGCGCGCCAGGAACGCAGGAAAAAGAAAATCACTAAAATGACAAGTCCGAGCGCTTCGGCAATGGTTTTGTAAACGGAGTTGATGGATTTTTCGACGAACACCGACGAGTCGAAACCAATTTTCAGTTTCATGCCTTCGGGCAACGAGGCTTCGATGCCGGGCAATTCTCTTTTCACTGCTTGCGTGACCGCGAGCGTGTTGGCTGTGGATTGCTTGACGACGCCCAATCCGACCGCAGGTTGGCCATTGACGCGGACGGCGTTGCGTTCGTCGGCCGAGCCCAGTTCAACGTGGCCGATGTCTTTGAAACGCACCGGATAGCCGTTAACTTCACGAATAAACAGGCGATTGAATTCTTCGGGCGTGCGCAGATCGGTTTGCGCCAGTACGGTGAATTCGCGTTGCTGGCTTTCAATGCGCCCGGAAGGGATTTCCAGATTTTGTTTATTCAGTGCGTCTTCGACATCTTTGGCGGTGATGCCGTAAGCGCCCAGACGCTCGCGATCCAGCCACATGCGCATGGCGTAGCGGCGTTCGCCACCGATGATGACCGACGCCACGCCCGGCAGGGATTGCAAGCGGTCTTTGACGTAACGCGATGCGTAGTCGGTAATCGCCAGTGCGTCGTGTTTGTCGCTGGAAAACGCGATCCAGATAATGGCCTGGGCGTCGGCTTCGATTTTGGCAACCACGGGCTCCTTGACGTCTTCGGGCAGCTGGCCACGCGTGCGTGCAACGCGATCACGCACGTCGTTGGCGCTGGCGTCGGTGTCGCGTTCCAGCGTGAATTCAATGGTGATCTGGCTGACTTCTTCACGGTTGACGGATTTTAAAGTGCGTATGCCTTCGATGCCGGAGAGGGCATCTTCCAGCGGTTTCGTCACCTGGCTTTCGACGATTTCCGCGCTCGCGCCGGGATACACGGTGCGCACCGACACGACCGGCGCGTCGATGTTCGGATATTCGCGTACCGACAAGCGCTGATATGAGATCACGCCTAACAGCACCAGCATCAGACTCATCACCGTCGCGAAGACGGGACGCTTGATGGAAACATCGGACAGAATCATGGCTTGGCAACCGGCTGTAGAGCGGCAGCAGCGGGGGCTGCGCCTTTATTGTCAAGTACCGCGACCGGCATGCCATCGCGGAGTTTCATTTGTCCTGCGGTGATGACGCTGTCACCGGCATTCACGCCGCTTTTGATTTCGACTTTGCCGTCAATACGGCGACCGAGTTCCACACGCGTCTGGGTCGCCTTACCGTCAACAACGCGATAGACAAACTGATCACTACCAAATGGGACCATGGCCTGTTCGGGTATGATCAAGGCGTTGGAACGGGTTGCAAGGATCAGGGTTACGCGCGCAAACATGCCGGGGCGCAAATTTTTTGCGGCGTTCGGGATGCGCCCGCGCAACAGCATGGTGCGCGTTTGTGAATCCATGCGTGTGTCGATTACATAAACTTCACCCGAGAACACTTCACCCGGGTAGGCGTCGACCCGCACAGTGATGTGCTGGCCGGGCTTCACTTGATGCGAGTAGGTTTCCGGAATTCGAAATTCGACTTTGATCGGGTCGATGTCTTCAAGTATGACTAAATCTTCGCCCGGTTTGATATACGCACCGGGGCTCACGCTGCGTATGCCCAAAACGCCGTTGAAGGGCGCGCGGATCGAGGTTTTTTCCAGACGCGATTGGTCGATGGCGAGCTTGGCGCGCGCGTCTTCCAGTTTCGCCGAGGTGTCGTCGTATTCTTGCTGGCTGATCAAGGATTTTTCGCGCAGATCTTTGGCGCGATTAAAATTCATCTCGGTCAGCTTCATACTCACCGCACTCTGCGCGTGCTGAGCTTGATATTCAGAGGCGTCAAGGCTAAACAATAAATCGCCCGCCTTAACGGTTTTGCCTTCCTTGAAATTGATGGTGGCGATTCGCCCGGCGATTTCTGATCGAATGACCACCGCTTCATTCGATTGCAATGAACCCACCGCAGTCGCTTCATCATTGATCGGTGCAACCACCGCTTGCACCGCTTCCACCGACATCGGACGCGGTGGTGCGGCTGCCCCAGCTGGGCCACCTGCCGGTGCAGCATTTTTTGCGGGCGGATCGGCGGCGAACGTTGTAAGCGAATAACAGGTGAGTGCAATAGCGCAGCAGGAGAGTGCTCTTGTTGTCATTTTCATGATGCCATTATTAGGTTGAAAGATTTTGGTGAGCTGGAGTGGTTCGCATGCGGTGGGTCATTCAGTCAGATCGCGCAAATAGCGAAACAAGCTACGCGCAGATTTGGGCGCTTCGTTGCGTTCCAATTCGGTGTTCGCATTCCGGGTGAGGGTTCGCAAACGGGCGCGGTCGGCGTGCGGGTACGCTTCCACAAATGCGGAGATGGCGGTGTCGCCTTCGGCGAGCAAGCGATCCCGCCAACGTTCAAGCTCGCGAAACCGCGCTGCGGACGTGTGCCCGTGTTCTTTGATCGCATCCAACGCTGATTGAATGGGTGCGGCCTCGACATTACGCATCAGCTTGCCGATGTATTGTTTCTGACGGCGCATGGCACCGTGTGCAGTCATCTTGAGCGCGTCGTCAATTGCGCTACGCACGTCATCCGGCAGCGGAATTTGCTCCAGTTGCCCGGCATTGAGTTTCAGCAATTCCTCACCGAGATCTTGCAGCGCTGTGACTTCACGTTTACGCCGTGATTTACTGTTTTCGTCGGGCGGTTGGTCGGGCGGATTGATCATGAACGTTTTGGCAGCCAAATAGTGGGACGAAGTGCAGCTCGTTGAAACGGTAATGTACCTTTGCGTGATATATACACGCAATCCAATGTGCACGACGTAATCACCCCATTAAATGTTGGTGAACACGTGGCAGCATGTTTTGCATGCATACGCATGCGCATAGCTAACGTATTCGATTTTTTTAAAACTAATCTACGGTGAGAGTACGGGTACTTGCTATTTCACTAAGACAAACGGTGGTGAAGATCAGGCTTACTAGTGTAGTCGCGCGAACTACTACTAGCTGACCTGATTGCTTTTGGCTTGCGCGCGTTCCAGCCATTTCTTGATGCGGTTGGCGTCGACGACACGCGTCATTTTTCCCTGGCCGTCGAGCAGGATGATGATCAGATTGCGCGTGGAGATCTGCGCCTGCATTACCAGGCAGTGACCTGCCTCGCGAATGAAGCCGGTCTTGCTCAAGCCGATGTCCCAGCCTTTGTTGCTGATGAGCGCGTTGGAATTGCGATACTGGGTCGGGCGATAGTTGTCGGTCTCAACAATATACGAGGCGGTTGTCGAGACCTGGCGGATGACATCGTAACCGTACGCGGCACCCACCATGCGGCCGAGATCGGATGCGGTTGACATATTGCGTTGGTCAAGACCCGACGCGTCGGCAAATGTGGAGTCGTCCATTCCCAGTTCCTTGGCTTTAGCATTCATGGCGGCCACGAATGCCTCAATGCCACCCGGATAGCTGCGCCCAAGTGAGGAAGCCGCGCGGTTTTCCGAGGACATCAAAGCCAGTTGCAGCATTTCAAAACGTGTCAAGACCGAGCCCACGGTGAGGCGCGAAGTTGAAAATTTAATATGGTCGACGTCGTCTTCGGTAACGCTGATTTTCTCATCGAGCGGTTGTTTGCCATCGAGCACGACCATCGCGGTCATCAATTTGGTGATCGAGGCGATGGGTTGGCGTGTGCCGATGTTCTTTGCATACAGTAACGAACCGCTGGCTTGATCAATGACCAGCGCTGACGCAGAGGCGAGGCGCAAGCTGCCTACTTGTTTGCTTTGTAACGACTCGTGTTTGGGACGACGATAAACCGGGCGGGCGCGTTCTCGGGTGCCATAGCTTGGTCGATGGCTGCGTTGTGTGTTGGTTTGCTTTAACGGGGCGGTGCCCACCGCGTCGTCAACGGATAGCGCAAACGACGTAGAACAAAACAGCCAGCACACCAGAGTGATTGTGATTCGGCGCATCGTATGTAAGTTACCCTTGTTATGAGTTTTCAACGACCAAGCAACATGTGTTATTGAGCTTTGGCAGAGCTAGCATCAAAGTCTCTGTAAACTAATACTTTTTATCAGCTAAAGCAATCGACTGTGTCACTACGGTTTTCGTTTGACGCTCCTGTATCGGACGCGCTGCGGATTCCGTGAAGAGAAAGTAAAACCCGCCCGTTGGGCATGTGCGTTGTGATGCTGTTGATGGGTGATATGTGTCACAAACTGTGCAGCGCGACCACCACGCGAGCACCGCCACTCGGGTTGCGGCTGATCAGCAGTGTACCGTTGTACAGCTTGACAATATCGCGGACCACCGCAAGCCCAATGCCGTGACCGGCGGTGGACGGATCGGCGCGCACACCACGATCCATGACCCGGTCAATCATGTCGGCGGGTACGCCCGGTCCATCGTCGTCGATGGTCAGGTGCAGGGTCGTTTTCTCCGCCTGGGCTGACATGGTCGCGTGCAACTGCACGCGTTGCGCACACCATTTGAACGCGTTGTCGAGCAAGTTACCCAGCAACTCCATGAAATCACCAGCGTCGCCGTGGAAGATCACGCGCGCATCAATGTCCACGCTGCATTGGACATGCTTTTCCGCATAAACCTTGTAGAGCGTCGTAACAATTTTCATTGCCAGAGGTTGTATAGCGACCGGTGCAGTCAATGCGCCGCTGCCCGATGCGGCCGCTTTTTGCAATTGGTAGGAGACAATGCTTGACATATGCTCGACTTGCTCGCGCAGCGTTGCGGTATCGGCACTGAGATCCGCTTTGCCCTCACTGATGCCACGTAATACGGCCAGCGGTGTGTTCAGGCTGTGGGCAAGATCACCAAGGGTGTTGCGGTAGCGTTCAATATGTTCGTGACGGTTGCGGATCAGGGTGTTGATATTTTCAGTCAATGCCTGCAATTCACGCGGATAATCGCCTCCAAGTGACGCACGTTGACCTTTTTCGATGGCGTTAAGTTCATAGGCGACGCGCGTCAGCGGGGTCAGACCCCAGCGCAGAATAATGCTTTGTACGACCAGTAGCAGAGCAGTGACGCCGCCCAGCCAGATCCATAAATTGCGTTGAAAATGCACATTGCGGCGCGTGAAATCGCGCAAGTCGGTCGCCACGCTGACAGTGAATATATTTTGTTTTGCGCTGCTGCCCTGTAACGCAACGCCGAGACTGAAGGCATATACAGGTTGGCCGTCGGCGGTTCGCAATTGTTCAAAGCGTCGTTCATCGGTGGTAAGTTTTTGCGCGAATGGAATGTCGGTGCGGGCTTGTGATACTGACTGCCAGACCTGGCCTTTTTCGTTACCCGTGATTTGGGCGTAAACGGTGGAATGGGTTGCAAAAAATCGCGTGTCCGGCAGCAGGAACGACATGCTCAAAATACCGTTGTCGTCGAGCTCAGATGCGGCGATCAACACGTAAGCATCGCTTTGTAGCCGGTCTTGCAACGCAGTCAGAATGTCACGGTAGTAAATGGATTGCAGTGTCCAGCCCGCGATGCCGAAGAAACACACCATCACAATCGCTGCCGCAGCGATGACGCGGGTGTGCAGTGATAAAGTCACGCCATGGCGCTCTGTGCTTTGAATCGGTAACCCTGCCCGCGCAGCGTCTCGATGGGCTGGTCGCGATTATGTGGATCGAGCTTGCGGCGCAGGCGACCGATGAACACCTCGATGACGTTACTATCGCGTTCGTAGTCCTGTTCATATAGATGTTCGGTCAACTGGGTTTTTGAAATAACTTCGCCCGCGTGCAGCATCAGGTATTCCAGCGCCTTATATTCAAATGCAGTCAGTTCGATGGGCAGGTCGCCCACGCGCACCTCGTGTGAAGTCAAATTCAGTGAAATATCGCCATGCCGCAGCACCGATTGTGCTTGTCCGCCCGCGCGGCGCAATAGTGCGCGCAAGCGGGCACATAGCTCTTCGATGTGAAACGGTTTGGTGATGTAATCGTCGGCGCCGGATTCGAGTCCAGCGACTTTGTCCTGCCAGCGGTTGCGTGCGGTCAGAATCAGTACGGGAAATTTCTTGTGCGCGGTACGTAAATTCTCGATCACGGTGATCCCGGATATGTCCGGCAAGCCGAGGTCGATAATGGCGGCGTCGAAATCAAATTCTCGCCCCAGGAACAACCCATTGGTGCCATTGGCAGCGGTGTCAACGGCATAGCCGTCGCTACGCAGGCGCGTGGCGATTTGATTCAGCAGATGTTGTTCGTCTTCGATGACCAGGATGCGCATGATCTACCCATGATAGTTCATCGAGGCAATGCATCGAATTTAAATTCAGATAACGGCGGCTTAAGCCGCCGTTATTACCACGGTAAAACTTTACTTCTGGTCTGCTATCGACAACACAAAGGTGACCAATGTTTCAATGTCAGCGTCTGATACGCGCGGTGAGTACGGAGGCATCGGCACTTCGCCCCAAACGCCTTTACCACCGGTCTTGACTTTACTGATCAACTTGGCCTTCATCTCGGTATTGCCTTTGTACTTTTCGGAAACGTCCTTCCAGGCCGGACCGACAACTTTCTTTTCCACGCTATGGCACGCCAAGCAACCACTTTTTTTGGCAAGTTCCAGTGCAGCAGCGGAATCCGCTGCCCAGCCATTGGTCGAAACCAATGCCAAGGTGGCAACGCCAGCAAGCAGTGCAAGAGTGTTACGCATATGAATCTCCAAAAGGTTGGGCAAGCAACTTCAGGTTTAAACTTCCCCGGCACGACTGTTGAAGGTTGGTGGCCAGGTTGGGTTCAATGTAACGTGACGCCACTGAACGACACCTGAACCAAAACCAAAATGCCTTCTTTTCCGCATCTGCATGTGAGAGCAAATAATGAATGAAAGTGGTTGTTCCAGCGAAGACAGCGAAGCCTATGCGCTGCGCGTGATGGGCGATTCCATGCTGCCGGAATTTTCCGATGGGCAGATCGTTATTGTCGATCCGGCGTACCCATTGAGTTCAGGCGCTTATGTGGTAGTGGACTACGGTGGGGAAGTGATTTTGGGCCAATACCAGATCGACGGCGAGCATAAACGCTTGGTGTTTCTCAACGTCGACTACGCAGCGTTAGTGCTACAACCACCGTATAAAATCAAAGGTGTGGTGACTCAGCGCGCGGGTCGGCGTCGCAGTGAACGCAAACATTATTCGCCATGATTTATCCGGGTGGCCAGCTCAACGCCCGCCCGCCCAGCACATGCAGATGAATATGAAACACGGACTGTCCGGCATCTGCATTGCAATTCATAACGGTGCGATAGCCGCTTTCTGCAATGCCTTCATGCTGCGCGACCGTCTGTGCGGCGAGCAGCATCTCACCGATCAGTTGCGCGTCCGCAGGTTTTAAATCGTTGATAGTCGCGATGTGGCGCTTTGGGATCACCAGCACATGCTTGGGTGCTTGCGGATGAAGGTCGCGGAACGCGAGCACGTTATCGGTTTCGAACACGGTGTTGGCTTTAATGGTGCCCGCCACCATTTTGCAGAACAAACAGTCATTCATCTCCGGCGTTCCTCGCTTGAGTTGGAAGATAAAAACGCCCCATTGTTTCGCAATAGGGCGTAAGTTTCCATCGGAAGAAAAATTGACTGTGATTAATTATCCGGGGAATTTGGCATTCATTTCGGCTTCGGCGTCGAGCCAGTCCTGCGTTTCATCGCCCCCGGAAAATCCCCGTTGTTCGGCTCGAAAATACGCAGCTTCTTCGATCATGTGCAAGCGTTCTTCGCGTGAAATCTTTGACGGTGATTTAGCCGTGCTTGAGCGTGCTTCCGAATTCATGTTACCGGATCGTGTCGAAGCAACTTCTGCGCCTTTAGCTTTTTTCTCGGTGCCTTTAGCCGAGTTTTTACCTTGCGGCATGTTTTGCGCAGACGAATGCTGCGGAATTGAATGTTCCATCGTTTGACCCATTTTGAACCTCCTGCGATGTGGTGGATTGAACTGCTACTGGTGCTGCTGTCGCAAACCTACTCCATACATTCCGCCATGCTCGGTGGGATACCGTACATACCATCTGTAAAAAGCCGTGGCATTGTATTGATAAGAGCAAGCGGTGAAATAGGGTTCCTCAACAGTATAGGCAGGTTTCGACAATTTGTTAGTCGCTGGCTATAACGTCAAGATGTAACAGAACATTTAGTCAAGCAGTGCGCCGTAGTTTCCGCCGACTGACGTTTTAACTATTGCAACGCATAAAAGACTTTTGTGAAGAGGGGACGCCGTCCGGTGCCAGGCGCTCTATACTCAGGCACACCAAATTGGCTGCATCGGAAATGAAGGAGCCCGTGCATGAATAATTCCAATCCGAGTGAAAACGTGCGTGATTTGCTGGCCGCGTTGGAGCACGACCCACGCATTGATTTGCGGGCTTATCCGATCCAGCTGATCGAGCAGGACGACCGGCTCATCATGGAAGGCACGGTCGCCAATATCGCAGCAAAAAAATTGACCTTGCGCATCGCTCAGCGGGTCTGTGCCACCTGTCCGGTGCTGGATCGCCTGCACGTCGCAGCGGCCCGCATTGATGACGGAGAATTGCTGACCGAGGTGGTCGATATCTTGCTCGGGGAGCCGGTGTTTGCTGAATACGGCATGCGCGTGAAAAACGGCAGCGAATGGGAAACTTGGCGGGTCTCCAAATCGGAGCTGGGCGAAAACATGGACATTGAAGTGCATCAAGGCGTGGTGACCCTGTCGGGTCGGGTGGGCAGCTTGACGCATCGTCGCCTGGCGGAAGTGCTGACGTGGTGGACCGCCGGATGTGAATTAGTCGAGAACCGCCTGCGTGTCGTGCCGCCGGAAAAGGAAAACGACGGCGAACTGACCGATGCGGTGCGCATCGTTTTGGAAAAAGATCCGATGGTGCAATCGGAGCAGATATCCATCAACGTACAGCACGGTGAGGTCACTCTCAACGGCTACGTAGGCAGCGAAGAGGAGCGACGCCTTGCGATTCTCGACGCGTGGTACGTGCCGGGTGTGCGCGAAGTAGTCGATCACATTCAGGCGCGGCACTGATTTGTTGGGTCGCCCTGGTCCCTGGTGCTGCTGCATCGCGCCTGATCTCGACTTTTTATGAAGCAGGCGAGGATTTACAGTTCGCCTTCCCAGGGTTCTTCCAGCGAGTCGTCTTCGTCGAGTTCATCTTCGTCATCATCTTCTTCATCTGATAACGCAACCCGTCGCGGGCGTTTGGCCTCGCGGCCGGCTTCCGACCAATCTTCGTCGGCCATTGCAGTTTCGGTGTAGCCCAGATCGTCCTTGCGAACTTCGTCAACTGGCCCGGTCCAATCCTCCGGTGCTTCGCTGTTGATAATGTCCATTTCATACCAGGCATCAAGGTCGATCTCGTCCAGGTCGCCGTCAAAGAATTGAATGCCGATGGCACCATTGTCTTCGTCCAGGGATACGACCTCGAATTTCTGGCCTTTATCCGTGTGCTCGTACCAGTTGCCGACAATAGGATCTGATTCAGTGGGCATGGCTGATTCTCCTGTGTAGCGGCGGCGCTCCCATGTCGCCGCGATCTGAAAATTCAGTGTAGAACAGGATTGGGTAATTCCTAGTTGCTTAGAGTATTTTCCTTGCATCCCGTGCGACCAAAAAATAGCTATTTTAATGCTTTTCGCTGCCCTGCCTGACGTGACCTTAGTTCGGTCGCGCACAGACGTTGCGTCCAAGCATTGCCATTGTTCGTCAATGTTCAATTGTGATGGTCGGCTTCAACGTTCATTGGTGTAGCAGACGAATTGGAAATCACGATGAGCATCACGAAGGAACAAATTTATAGCGAATTATTGAATGCAAAACCGCTGTCTTGATATTGAAACGAAAGTGTCAGTCGCAAGCAGCGGTGTACCAACAGTAGTGGCGAATGCGTGTATCGCTTACCACGTCCTTCGCACCGGTTATGACTTGCTTCGGATCACGCTTCGCATGACCCGAAGCCTCTAAAACATTTCGCGCGCAAACCGAACTCCAGCAATGGATCAAGGGTGCCGCCTTCCCTAACTAAGAGGAGTACATATTCATGAATACTGCAAACAAACGTGACATTACCGCAGCCCGTGCCCAGGCCGCCCGTACTGAAGAGGACGTTGATTACACCGCGGAATACGACGCCCTTTACGACGACGATTTTCTGGATGAAGGCGAAATCGAGCACGCCAGCATCAGAGAGTTGGTTGACCAGCTGGAGGCCATGCACCCGGATGATGATCTGTACGACAACATCACGCGCTGCGAACTGCTTGAGCGTCATATCCGGGACGATGAATACGAAGTATTTCCGTTAGCTAAAAAAGCCAATAACGATTCCAGCGCATTGGGCAAGCGACTGCTGAAACAGAAGATTGAGTTGATGGATGAACTGGCATTGGCGGACGAGCTTGCGGACGACTTCAGCGACTCCGACGGCTCTAAAAAGAAAGCCAAATGGACGCAGGGCAGGGCAGCATAAAAACCGCGTGACTATCGCCTTCAGTGCCGTGTCTTGACGGCACCGACGTCACTGATTGTTACCGCGTCATGGTCAGATGACGCGGTAACTTTTTAATGTCCGCTAATTGCATGCCCATGCATCCCAGGAGCGTTTTCAATGCCAAAATCAAAAAAACCCAAACCGGCCGCCGTTAATCGAACCGGCCTTCCTCCGTCCAAATCAGACACACAACGTTCCGAACAGGCGGCGGCGGTGCTTGCGCAAGAACCCGGCGAAGCGCTGACCACCAATCAAGGACTACTCATCAGTGACAACCAGAACTCGCTGCGGGCTGGAGACCGTGGCCCGACCTTGCTGGAAGATCACATCCTGCGTGAAAAAATCATGCACTTCGACCATGAACGTATTCCCGAGCGGGTCGTGCATGCGCGTGGTGCGGGCGCACATGGTGTGTTTGAAGTGTACGAGTCCATGAGCCAGGTGACCAAAGCAGGATTTTTGCAAGATCCAAAAGTGACAACACCGGTGTTTGTGCGCTTCTCGACCGTGGCAGGATTTCGCGGATCGTCCGACACCGCGCGCGATGTACGCGGTTTTGCGGTGAGGTTCTACACCGGCGAAGGTAACTTCGATTTGGTCGGCAATAATATGCCGGTATTTTTCATTCAGGATGCGATCAAATTTCCCGATTTGATTCATTCCGTCAAGCCTGAGCCGCACAACGAAATCCCGCAGGCTTCATCGGCCCACGACACGTTGTGGGACTTTATTTCGATGGTGCCGGAAACCACTCACATGATCATGTGGGTCATGTCCGACCGGGCGCTTCCACGCAGCTTCCAGATGATGGAGGGGTTCGGTGTGCACACTTTCCGTTTCATCAATGCAGCCGGTCAATCGAGCTTTGTTAAATTCCATTGGAAGCCGGTGCTGGGCGTGCATTCGCTGGTCTGGGACGAAGCGGTCAAGTTGGGCGGCAAGGATACCGATTTCCACCGGCGTGATTTGTGGGACGCCATCGACCAGGGTCAATACCCGGAATGGGAACTGGGTGTGCAAATCGTGCCCGAAGCCGACGAGCACAAATTCCACTTTGACTTGCTCGACGCGACCAAGCTGATTCCGGAGTCGATGGTTCCGGTGCAGATCATCGGCAAGCTCACGTTGAATCGCAACCCTGACAATTACTTTGCCGAAACCGAACAGATCGCGTTTCACCCCGGCCATCTCGTGCCGGGTATCGACTTCAGCAATGATCCGCTGCTGCAAGGGCGGTTGTTTTCATATACCGACACGCAGTTGTCGCGGCTGGGCGGCCCTAATTTTCATGAGATTCCCATCAATCGGCCCATCGCACCGGTGCACAACAACCAGCGTGACGGTCACATGCGCCAGACCATCGTCAAGGGTCGGGTGAGTTATGAACCGAACTCATTGGGCGGCGGTTGCCCAATGCAGCGGCCGTGGGAGCAGGGCGGTTTCACAAGCTATCCGCAACCCATGGAAGGCGTTAAAGCACGCGTGCGCAGCGCAAAGTTCGCCGATCATTTTTCGCAGGCAGGACTATTCTGGCGTAGCCAGGCGTCCTGGGAACAGGATCATATTGTCGCTGCATTTTGCTTTGAATTGGGCAAGGTGGAAGTGGCCGAAATCCGTGAGCGCATGGTCTCGACATTAACGCAAGTGGATGTCGCTCTAGCCCAGCGTGTGGCGCACGGATTGGGCATGGCGGTCCCGCCACCGCCGCGCGGTGTGGAGGATGTTCCGCGTACCGATGAGCCGGAAATGGACCCGGCATTGAGCATGGCCAATGCGCGCACCGACACCGTAGTGGGTCGTAAAATCGCGGTGCTGATTGCGGACCTAGTGGACGGAGCGGCGATTGATGCCGTACGCAAAGAATTGGAAGCCGAAGGTGCCGTGGTCAAGCTGATTGCGCCACGCTTGGGAGAGATCAAAACCAGTGGAGGAAAAACCATCAAGGCAGACCACAGTTTGCCAACGGTCGGCTCGGTATTATTTGATGCGGTGTTTGTGCCGGGTGGTGAGCGCAGTGTGGAAACTTTATGCGGCGATGCCAATGCAGTGCTGTTCGTCAAGGAAGCTTATAAACATGGTAAAGCCCTGGCTGCAAGTGATGACGGGTTACAGTTAATTACGCAGGCTGCACATTCAGCCGGTACGCCGGATGGTCAGTTTCAAGGCGCAGGAATCGTAATTATGTCGGGCCCGAAACTAAATGCTGCGAACATAAAAAGTTTTGTGGAGGCAATCGGCAAGCATCGCTTTGCCGAGCGTCCTGACCTGAATATGATTGTGGCTTAAACCTAGAAACGGCAGTTGGACGGCCTGCGGAGTGCGACACGTTGGGCGCAGGGCAAGGCGCAACGAGCGAGGAATAGCGAGCTATTCCGATGATTCCTATCGCGCTGGTTTTGCGCGAGGTAGGACGAGTTGCAACGCAGCCATGTGCACAACGGGGCGTGCTGCGCAGGTCGTAGCGGGCTTCACCTCCTGGGTGAAGCATGCATGGGCAAAAAATATCAATACCTGTACACGTTTTCTTGTGCCTTGTAGCGGTCAACTGCCGTTTCTAGGTTAAAGGGGAGTGGCGATGGCGCATCGGACTCTTTGTCGGATGCGCCATCGTCCAATCAGGCTGCAATTTGGGCGGGTATTAACAAGCGGTCGAATTCAGTTTTAACAACCGTATAGCATTCACAGCTGCGATCTTCCAGTCGTGCGCGGTCCAATACGGTGATGTGACCGCGGTTATAGCTGATGATTCCGGCACTGCGTAATTTCCCGGCCGCATCGGTAATACCTTCGCGACGCACGCCCAATTTGTTCGCGATGGATTCATGTGTCATGGCCAAAACATTGCCCGGCGAACGATCCAGGTTCAGTAATAGCCAGCGACACAATTGCTGATCGACCGAGTGATGGCGATTGCACACCGCAGTCTGCGCCATATGCGTAATCAGCGCCTGGGTATAGCGCAGCAAGACGTGCCGTAACGCGCTGGAACGATCAAATTCCTGCGTTAACACCCGCTTGTTCAAACGGCAGGCGTAACCGGAGCTTTGCACAATGGATTGGCTGAGGGTGCTTTCGGCGCCCATGAACAGGGAAATGCCCAACATCCCCTCATTGCCGACGACTGCGGTTTCAGCACATCCGCCATCTTCCGTCATGTGCAGCAATGAAATAATCGCTGTCGTGGGGAAGTACACGTAGTTTAATGTCACGCCCGGGTCCGAGAGGACTTTTCCCTGCGGCAGATGTATCAAATCCAGATGCGCGGACAGACGTTTGTAATCTGCCGATGGCAAGCCAGCAAGTAGGTGATTTTGGCGTTGGCTATAGATGTCAAGCATGGGGATCTCCTTCTGGTTTTTATGCATTTGGTTTAGTTAACTCTCGGATTTCCATGAAGTGCAGCGGGTGGTGCTACTAATAAAGTTTTGTTGTATTGGGCAACCTGCGGCACGAACGCTTCGGTCCGGCCGTGTTTTTTAGAGTGATACATCGCGCTGTCGGCCACTTGCATGAGTGCATCCATGTCGTCTCCGTCGTCGGGATAGATACTGATTCCGATGCTGCCGCTGACATTTAATTTATGACTGCCAATTCGAAACGGTTCGCGCAGGGTGCCGTCGATCTGCGCGGCGATCGAAAGCGCATCGCTGCTATCGGTCAAGACCGAGAGACAAACGACGAACTCATCGCCGCCCAGCCGCGCGACGGTGTCACCTTCACGCAGACTGCGACGCAAACGATTGGCGGTAATTTGCAGCAAACGATCACCGATTTGATGACCGAGCGAATCGTTGATGTCCTTGAAACGATCCAGATCTATAAACAGCAGGGCCACCTGATGTCCATGGCGGCGAGCCTGTGCCAAGGCTTGACTGACCCGCTCACGGAAAAAAAAACGATTGGGCAGGCCCGTCAACGGATCGTGGAACGCCAAGCGATGCAGCCGGTCGTCGGCATGCTTACGCTCGGTGATGTCGCGCGCAATAGTTGCAACGCCGACAATGGTGCCTGCCTTGTTTTTAATCGGCGAAAGTGCCAGGGAAACCCAGATCGGCTGACCATCCGCACGCACACATTCGGCTTGGTGCGAGTCGATGTGCTCACCGCCGGCGCAGCGCGTGATCAGCGCTTGCATGTCATCGGCTTCATCCTCCGGAAATAGCATCGAAACCGGTTGGCCAATTACATTTTCGGCGGAATAGCCGAACAAGCGCTCGGCCGCTTCGTTCCAGGAGAGAATAATTCCCTCAAGGGATTTACCGATGACGGCATCACTGGATGACTCGACAATCATGGCGAGCCATTGTTGGTATTTGTCGGCCTGTTGGCGCTCGCTGAAGCGGTAGAGCGCGGCGGACGTGAGATCTTCCTTTGCTTCAGGGCGACCCACCGGGGTGGGTTTGCGCGGCGTAAATCCGATGACATTGGTATCTGAAAGAGTCATTTGCGTTTTCCTCAACAAATCATATCTGCATCTATAGTCGATTGTTCAGCAGCCCGTAACAATCGAGTCAACACCGCAAAACGTATCGGGGAAATACCTGAATGGGAGAACGTCAATACTTGCACTGCGAAGGGGGTTACAATGTGTGGAATACTAAAAGCGGCTAGTTCACCTGATGCGCGAATCAGACTCAGCCATCTCGGAGGTTGCGCGGCGCGCACGCCTCACGAGATGCTGGTCTTTGACACTAACGTCGCAAGTTTGATTACGCTGCGGCTGCAATTTGCGCAGGAACCAACAAGCGATCAAATTCGTTTTTGACGACGGAATAGCATTCACAGCTGCGATCTTCTAACTGATCACGATCCAGCACGGTGATCTGACCGCGGTTGTAGCTGATGACGCCGACACTGCGTAATTTACCTGCGGCATCGGTGATACCCTCGCGACGCACACCGAGTTTATTCGCGATGGATTCATGCGTCATGGCCAGCACGTTACCGGCCGAGCGATCAAGATTCAGCAATAACCAGCGGCACAATTGTTGATCGACCGAGTGATGACGGTTGCACACTGCGGTTTGCGACATGTGCGTGATGAGCGCCTGGGTGTAGCGCAGCAAGACATGCCGTACCGAACTGGAACAGTCAAATTCCTGCTTGAGTAAGTTTTTGTTCAGACGATAGGCTGACCCGGCATTTTGGACCATCGCCTGACTGGGGGTGCTTTCGGCTCCCATGATCACCGACACGCCGAGCATGCCTTCATTGCCAATCACCGCAGTTTCAGCACAGCCACCATCCTCGGTGACGTACATTAACGAGATGATCGCGGTGCTGGGAAAATAGACATAATTCAAGGTTCCACCGGCTTCGCACAGTACTTTCCCCTGCGGTAAATGAACCAGTTCCAGCTGGGCTGACAAACGTTTGTACTCAGGCACAGGTAGAGCGGAAAGAAGTAGATTGGGTCGTTGGCTGAATATGTCGATCATGGAAGCAACTCCTTATAGTTTAGAAAACCTATGGACAATATTTAGGACAGGCCTGTGATGCCGCAGGCCGCCTGAATGGCGCTTACTGATGGGGCCAGTTGTTTTCACTGGCGGTGAGCGTCCCGCTCGATTCGTTGGCGTCATAGTCATCACAGTTTGCAGCCTGCAGTAAAAGCGGTACCGGCTGAGACTCATTGACGCTTTGAAGCCGTTCCTGGGCATGCTTGCGCTGGCTGATGTCACGCGCAATCATTGCGACGCCGACGATGGCGTCGTTCGTGTCTTTGATGGGCGAAAAGGTCAGCGAGACATTCACGCGCTGGCCGTTTTCGTGAATGCTTTCCATTTCGTAGCCTTCGATGTGCTCGCCCTGACTGCTGCGCGCAATCAATGCCCGCACCACACGTGCCGCTTCAAACGAGAACAGTGTGGTGACCGGTTGATCCATGACGTGCGCAGTGGAATATCCAAACAAGCGCATGGCGGCATGGTTCCAGGAAAGAATAATTCCGTGTAACGACGTACCAATAATGGCGTCATGCGATGACTCTACAATCATCGTCAGCCATTGCTGAGAATTCCGTGCCTCTCGGTGTTCGCTTAGGCTAAGGATTGCGGCGGAGGCGCGGGCTACGTTGCCCTGAGTAGCGTGCGCCGCGTGCATACGGAGCGGCAATGTGATTACCTTTCTGTCCGTGAGCATCATGTTTTTTCTCCTACCCGTGTTATTGATTTCAGGGTGCTAGCATGATGTGTTGTGCCACGCACAACAATCGGGACAACACCGGGAAGGGGTCAGGGAAACACCCCATTGCGGCCAGGAGGATATGAGGACGACGGACGAAAAACGCTGATTAACGCCGGAACGTCAAAGGGTCTTAGTATCACGACTCGTAAATATCGGAACCAATGAAACGGATGGATTTTTTTGCCCTGCGAGGCGCAGACACGCAGCAATACTGTACGTATTGCAAGGGGCTGCAACGACGCGGGGCGAAAAAAGACGCCGTTTCATGTTCCGATATTTACGAGTCGTGATACTAGGCACGACTTAAGGTTGGATGATTCCACGACGGATTGCGTAACGCACCAGTCCGGCAGTTTCGTGAATACCCAGCTTCTCCATAATGCGTGTGCGATGCGACTCCGCAGTTTTAACGCTTAATCCTAGCAGTGAAGCAACTTTCTTGGTGGTGTTGCCTTCGGCTACCAGCTGCAATACCTGGCGCTCGCGTCCACTCAAGGGATCAGAAGAGTAGTCGGTTTTATTCAAGTACGCCTGCACGACCACTTCCGAAATGCCGGGACTCAAATACACTTCGCCGCGTGCCACTTGCACAATGGCGCGCACCAGATCTTCGCGGGAGTGATTCTTCATCACGTAGCCGCGCACTCCGACGCGCAACGCTTCGAGCACGTAGTGATCTTCAGTATGCATGGTTAACAACATCGGCTTGGTGCGGGGCGACGATTTCAAAATCTCACGTGCCGCATCAAGACCATTGAGCAAGGGCATCGAAAGGTCAAGCACTGCCACGTCGGGCATGTGCTCTTTGACCAGCTTGATCGCCTGCTGGCCATCAGAAGCCTCGCCCACGACATCGAAACCTTCTTTGTCGAGCAGCGTTTTGAGCCCTTGCCGCACAATCGCGTGATCGTCGGCGAGTAATACGCGAATCGCCATGGTTTATTTCTCCAAAGGTATTGAGGCCAACATTTCGGTGCCACGTTGGGCCGATGAATTAATTTGCAAGCTGCCGCCTAATGCGTGCAGCCGTTCGCGAATCGCGATCAATCCCAACCCGCGGTCGCCTTTTTTAGCTAGAACTTCACGCACGTTGAAGCCGCTGCCGTTATCGCGAATCGCGCAGCGTATTGAACTGGGGTCGCGCACAACTTCGACCATGGAGCGGTTAGCATGCGCATGCTTGGCTGCGTTCACCAAGGCTTCCTGCACAACTCGATAGAGCGTGGTTTCGATCGCCGGGTCCAGCCGTCCATCGGTGGAACCTTCCACGACAATCGTAAGTGCCATGCGTTTGCTGATTCCGTCGGCGAGAAATTCCAGCGCGGGCACCAGCCCTAAATCATCCAAGATGGTCGGGCGCAATTCATGTGAAATATGTCGTAGCTGTTGTTCAATCTGATCGAGATGGCCGCGAATTTCTTTTACACGCAGCGCCATGTCGATTGGCAAATCCGCCGCTAGATCCGCCAGCGAAATATGCACGGCGGCCAGCAGTTGCGTGGCGTCATCATGCAGCATGTGCGCAATGCGCTTGGTTTCTTCCTCAAGCGTTTCGTTGAGCCGGTGGAGCGTGATGTTAGCTTCACGAAAACTGCGATGCGTGATCTCAAACGGCGAGAGACTTTCCATCAAGAAAGCGTGCATCGCTTTGAGCTGTTTTGCAGATATATGCTTGGTGGGGTTGTCGGAAGTTTTGCGCACCGCAGCCTTGGTTGCATCATCGTGCATGGCGACCAGGTCCAGCACGCCCATGTCTTGAATCACGGCTTCGCGTCCCAGTTCATAGGCCTGGCCCAGTGCGGTTTCCCCGGCACCGCCTAAATATTCCAGCAAGGCCTGTGTATACAACGGCGCCAGCTTTTTCTCGATTTTTTTGCGCAACGACGTCGTCCTAAATTACGTAACGGCCAACCAACACCAGTGCATCGTCGGTATAGCGCGCAGACCGAGCCAAAATATCATGGGCTAATTGCTGGGGTGATTGCTTCAGATTCAAGCCCTGATGAAAATCTTCACGTATTCCATCGGTGGTGAAGATCAAGGTGTCGCCGGGCTTCACCGCCAGTTCGGTGGGGTGAACCGAGCCAATTTTTTGCCCCAGGGTGCCCATGCTTAACAATAACGTTTGGGGCCGACTCAGTTTGTCCATCGGCAACAGGTTGCCCTGGACATTCCCCACCCCGACCCAGGTCATGACTTTGGTTTGATGATTAAACGACGCCAGGCTCATCACAACGCCGCGCGTGCCATGCAATGCGTCATGGCAACGTTGAATCAAGGGTTGCAGGTTTTCGTGGGGATAATGTTTCATGATGCCTTCGGCGACCTTGGCTACTTTGGCCGCTTCCGGTCCATGACCAATGCCGTCCACCACGGCCACTAAAACTCCCGCAGCGAAAGGTGCCACGACGTGCAGGTCGCCGGACTCTTTCTCGCCTGGCTGCGTAAGAACTGCAATTCCGACATCCAATACCGGATGATTTTTTTCTTCCATGGGATTCATCTCTTCCATTTTTTTATCATTACCCGGGTGCCCGACCCGGGCCGCGAGTCAATTTCAAACTCATCCATTAAACGATTCACGCCGGGCAGGCCCATCCCCAGACTGCCGGAGGTTGAGTAGCCCATGATCATCGCCTGTTCAATATTGACGATACCCGGCCCTTTGTCGCGCGCAACCACCACGATGCCGAAGTTTCCAGCTTTCTGCACCGTGCTTAAAATAATTTCTCCTTCTATGGCGTAGCGGATGATATTGCGCGCAAGTTCTGAAATAGCGGTCGCGATCAAGGTCGCATCAGTGTTGCTAAAACCGAGCTTAGCCGCGAGCGTTCGGCCGCTTTGCCGTGCAGCAACAATATCCGTGTCTACCCGGATCGCTATCTGAATTTCATCCATCGCAAAAAGCGCTCACTTGGTCTTTATTGTTTTGATGTCCAAATACGACAGCCCTTCTTCCAGATCCAACGCCGTCGCCACTCCTTCCAGGGTGAGTCCGAGCTGGACCATTGCGAAGGCGACTTCTGGCTGAATACCCACGATGACGGTGATGGCGCCGCGCAGCTTGATCATATTAACCAAGTCGCGCAGCGTGCGTGAAGCGAATGAATCCATGACATCCAATACCGTCACGTCCACGATGACCCCGCGCGAACGGAACGTTTTCACGCGCGCGACCAGGTCGTCACGTAGCTGCATTAAATCAGCATCTGACAGTGCCGATTGAATGGACGCGATAAGGTACGGACCTTGTTTAAGAATAGGAACTTGCACGAAAGACCTGCTTAGGGTTGTTGAATAGCTGTCGTTACATCACGCACGGAAACGACCTTGTAACCCAACAAACGTTCGGCTTCTTCGATACCTCCCTGCAAGTCGCCGACGGTATTCATTTTGCTGAGATCGACCCCGATGTTCACCAGTGTTTGTGAAATCTCCGGCGACAAACCGGTCACGATTACAGTTGCACCTAATAGTCGCGACGCTTCCACCGTCAATACCAGGTGGTTGGCGACGTTGGAGTCCATCGCTGCCACACCGGTGATGTCGATAACCACCACTTTGGCGCGATTGGAACGGATCGCACGCAACAGCTGTTCGGTCAGCTGACGCGCGCGTTGCGGATCAATGAGACCGATGATGGGCAGAATCAGCAAGCGTTCACGCACTTGGAGCACGGGTGTTGACAGTTCGCGAATCGCTTCTTGCTGATCGCGAATGGTACGTTCGCGCTCTTGCACGAAACCGACCGACACCGTGATGGCGATACGGTTGGCGGCGGGTTCGTACGCATCGAGAATGCGATTGAGCTTGTCGAAGTCACCTTGATATTTTGCGAACAACGAGCGCGCTAACACGTCGCGCAACAGCAACACGATGCCGACCACTTCATGGGTTTCCACGCCGCGCGGAATAATGCGCTCGGACAAATTGCGCGAATACGCCTGCAAAGCTTCCAGTGTGCCGGTCTCCAACGCTTCAACATAGTTGTCATACACGGACGTGGCTTCAGCAAAAATTTCCTCTTTACTCATGGCCATGAGCAATTGCGCTTCGGTGATGCGTCGTGCCCATTCCTCACGCAGTTGCGTACGATTTTGTCGCAGGTGCGCGACCAGTTCGCTGAGCAACTGATCGGGAGTGGGCGGTGCAGCAGAGGGCGCCGAAGAGCGCATTTGATCAGTCTGTTTTTTCATGAATTCTCCTTTTTTTAAAACACTTTTATCTTCGCTAAAATCAGCTCCCACTATCCGGATAATCCAGGGGGTGTCAACCGGGTAAACGCCTGATGGCGGGTAGAACGGAACACTGGCAAGCAACGGAAGTTGAATTCAGATTTACAATTTTTTCAGGCGCAAGTAGTGCCACGAGTAAAGCATATGCGGGCCCGTGGAAGTGCGTAGCGTGCGCCATGCGCACGCTGCCATATCCCTAGTGTGAATGTCGTGCGCATGGCGCACGCTACATGTTTGAGTAATTTTTAAGCCAAATGTTGACTTCAAACTTCACGCGGGCAAATCAATAGTTTCGCTGTTTGTACGATGTCAGACAGTGGAGCGAGTGACTGCTGGAGCACTATTTCCCCTCATTCACTCGCTGGAGGCGTTATGGCTATCCCTAATATTGTAATTGCTGACGAACTCAGATCCGTCGCGGTCGGGCCAGGTGCATCCAATGAAGTTGCCCGTGGTCAGGCGAGCGCGGTTTCGTGGGGCGCGATTGTGGCAGGTGCCGCAGCCGCTGCGGCCTTGTCGCTCATTCTGTTAATACTCGGCACCGGCTTGGGATTATCTTCCGTGTCACCGTGGGCGTACGCCGGAATCGGCGCGACCACGTTCGGGGTCACGACCATTTTATGGGTCACGCTGACCCAGCTGCTTGCGTCCGGCATGGGCGGGTATATCTCAGGTCGGCTGCGGGCCAATTGGATCGGAACCCAGACCGACGAAATTTATTTCCGCGATACCGCGCATGGATTCCTGGCCTGGGCAGTGGCATCACTTGCTACCGCCGCACTGCTGAGTTCGGTGATTGGTTCCATTGTCGGCGGCGGCATTCAAGCGGGTGCAACAGTTGCGGGTGGTGCGGCTGCAACTGCGGGCAGCCAGCCAACGACCAGTCCGGCGGGACCTGGCGTAACAAGTGCGCTGGCAAAAGTCGATCCGACTTCCTCCGCGACCAGTGAGCCGACCGGCTACTACATGGATTCACTGTTCCGAAAAGATGTCGCCGCAGGTAAAAGCCAAATTGCTGGGGACCAAGAGTCGACTGCAGCACAAGCTGAGGTAACACGCATTTTCATGCACACCATTCGCAGCGGCGCGTTGCCTGCGGAAGACGCACGCTACGCAAGCCAGCTGGTCGCTCAACGCACCGGAGTGATTTTGGACGAGGCGCAGAAGCGCGTGACCGAAACCTACTCGCGCATGCAGGCGAAGTTGCAGGACGCGGAAGTTACCGCACGCGATGCGGCGGATAAAGCACGCAAGGCCTCTGCCTACACCGCGTTGTGGTTGTTCATTTCGTTGCTGATTGGAGCATTCGTAGCCAGTTATGCAGCGGTTTACGGCGGTCGACATCGCGATCTTTAGTCCATTTTCTCTAACGTAATCCGAGGCAGCCCCATGCGTTCATTACTTCTATATTTTTTGGGAATTCCCATTCCGATCATCATTTTGATTGCGTTGTTTGTGCATTAACTTCGCCCCCGGATCAGGTTGTTAGCGCAGATTGCTGGTTTATAAAAACTGACTATTGGCTTAGTTCGGCGGCGCACAGACGCTGCGCCGCCGCTGTTGCGATAGTCCACCGGCTTATCAGTACCGCAAGCGGCTATTCGCGGTTGCGGAATCAGTTGTCTCACCACCAACGCCGAGGGCATGCAGCAGGTTGTCCAAGGCCAAAAAAACATTTACGCGAGCTACCCGATGACCATCGTTGGGCGCCACGTCTTAACTAAAAGGATTACGCCATGAATACAGCAAAAAAACGCCCTTCTTCTCCAAATAATGTCAACGGGTATGACGCGATTGAAATGCTTAAAGCTGACCATGACAAGGTCAAAGACATGTTCAAGCAATTCGATGAATTGATGGATCAGGATGGTTCAAAAAAGGAAAAAACTGCCCTGGCTCAGCGCATCTGTGACGCCCTCAAGATCCACTCACAGATCGAAGAGGAAATTTTTTATCCGGCAGTTCGCCTGGCGATTGATGACGACGATCTCGTTGATGAAGCCGAAGCCGAGCATGCCAGCATCAAAGAGCTGGTCGAACAGATTGAAGCCATGCATGCCGGTGATGATCGGTATGACGCGAAGGTGATCGTGCTGGGCGAGCAAGTCGAGCACCATGTCGTTGAAGAGGAAGATGAGATGTTTCCGATGGTTAAAAGTGCCAAGGTTGACACCGCCGGGCTGGGTGCCCAAATGCATCAGCGCAAGCAGGCGTTAATGGCTGAGTTGGGCGTAAGGGAAGAGCACGACGACGGCATGGCAGCGGCGTCCAAGAAGAAATCCAAGCCGACGCACGGCCGGGCCTTTTCTTGACAATAATGTTTAAGCGAACCTCTGAAGGGCACTGATGTTCTTCAGAGGTCTTGTGCCGCAGGTGCGGTTGGGATTAACGCAATAGTGTGGAGGTTTCTATGAATTGGCAGACACCGTCGTTTGAAGTCGTGGACATGAACGCCGAAATTGGCGGTTATCAGGGTGATGACGAAGGCGACTACCTGCCTCCGTTCGTCGATACTCAGGTCTTGACATTTCCTGACGCTTAAGCCCGGTGCACGTCCGGGTGCTGGGATCGGCTGCGGGAGGGGGTTTCCCGCAGTGGAATTGCGGCTGCATCAATTGTCGGGGACTACGCGAACGCACGGTGCGGGCAACCGCGCGCACCCAGGAGTCGGTCGCGATCAGCGCCGACCGCGTGCATTGGTTTTTACTGAATGCTTCGCCCGAGATTCGGGCGCAGATTGAAAGTTTTCAACCGCTTTGGCCGCGCAATCGACGTGACACGCCGATTGCCGGAATACTGTTGAACAATGGCGACCTTGACCATTGTCTCGGTTTGCTGAGCTTGCGCGAGTCGCATCCGATGGTGGTGTACGCGACCGATACCGTGCGGCGCGGGTTCATCGAAGGTAACGTGCTGTACCGAACCCTGCAACGTTTTCCAGATCAAGTCACGTGGCGACCCCTTGCGCTCGGTTTGGAGCAACCACTGCTGATTGGGCGGGATGAGGAGAGCGGACTGGCGGTGACTGCGATTCAGGTTCCCGGCAAGCGTCCGTTGCATCTTGAAAGCCCCGGGCCGGGTCAGGTGTCATCACCGGAAGACAATGTCGGCTTGATGGTGCGTGATACCCGAAGCGGACGTCGACTCGCCTATTTCTCTGCTGTGGGTGACTGGTCAACCAAAGTTGAGCGCGCCGTCGCCAGCGCTGATTGCGTATTTTTTGACGGTACTTTCTGGTCGAGCGATGAATTAAATAATTCCGGCGTAGGCGAGCGCAGCGCAGAGGACATGGCGCATTTCCCCGTCGGTGGCGTGGACGGCACGTTGAGCCGTTTGCAGCAGGCGGGCGGCAGGCGCCGGGTGTTGATTCATATCAACAACACCAATCCGATCCTGTGTGAAGACTCACTGGAACGGCGCACCGTCAATGAGAGCGGCATAGAAGTCGCCTTCGATGGCATGGAGTTTGAGCTATGACCCCTCGGGAGACGGACGGCCTGCTCACACCTGCGGCATTTGTGGCTTGGTTGCGCGATGAGGGTGGTCGCCGTTATCACCATGAGCATCCGTTCCATCAACAGATGCACGCGGGTCGGCTG
Organism: Gammaproteobacteria bacterium; assembly: GCA_031370545.1. Taxonomy (GTDB): domain Bacteria; phylum Pseudomonadota; class Gammaproteobacteria; order SG8-11; family SG8-11; genus UBA6921. The sequence continues at coordinate 2,193 of JANMQQ010000189.1, read as the reverse complement.
GATCGTGCGCAAATCCAGAGTTGGGTCGAGAACCGCTACTACTATCAAAGCCGCGTGCCGATCAAGGACGCGTTGATTGTTGCGAAGTCGGAAGACATCGAATTTCGCCGCGCCTGGCGGCATCGCATTGTTGATCACGATGGCGAAGAGGGTGCACCGGGTGGATTGGAGTTGTGGTTGCGCCTGGCCGAAGGGGTCGGGTTACAGCGCAAAGCCGTGACGAGTTTCGAGCGTGTTCTTCCGGGGGTGCGCTTTGCCTGCGACGCTTACGTCAACCTGGTTCGTGAGAGTCCGTTAGTGGTCGCGGTCGCATCGTCGCTCACCGAAATGTTTGCACCGGATATTCTCACGCGACGGCTGGAGGCTTGGGAGCAGCACTATCCTTGGGTTGAACGCACGGCGCTGCAATACTTTCGCATCCGTCCGCCGCGCGCGCAGCGCGACAGTGAAGAAGCCATCGCGCTGGTGATCGCACAGGCTAACACGCCCGTACTACAGGACGCGTGTGTGCAGGCGCTGGTGCGCAAAACGGAAATTCTTTGGCACATGCTCGACAGCATTCAAGCGGCGGTCGGCCCACATGGTGCGCGTACATGATACTGGCGGAATTTGATCGGCCGCGTCTTGCCCGCAACGTGCGGCTGCGGGCTGATCGGATGACCGGCAAGAGCTGGTTGCTGTATCCCGAACGTGGGTTATTGCTCGACGGTGCCGGGGCGGAGATTGCAGTGCTATGCGATGGTGCGCTGACCGTGGCGCAGCTGGTGAACCAGCTTGCGACGCGTTACACCGATGTGCCGCCGCAGAAAATTGCTCAGGATGTCGCGCAGTTTCTCAGCGCGCTGGCCGATCATGGCTTGCTCGAAACGGAATTATCGTTGTGAGCGAGGAGGCTCTGCGCCCCTATACGCTGGTTGCCGAACTCACCTACCGTTGCCCGCTCCAGTGTCTTTATTGTTCCAATCCAACCACCACCGCCGGGCACGGTCCCGACCTAAATGGCGAGACCTGGCGCCGAGTATTTGCCGACGCTGAAATGCTCGGCGTTGTGCAGGTCAATCTCACCGGTGGTGAACCGTTGCTGCGCCCGGATCTTGAATCGCTGGTCGCTTCAGCGCGCGGTGCTGGGCTGTATACCAATCTCATTACGAGCGGGGTGCCGCTGTCGCGCGAACGGCTGGTGCGCTTGCAAGCTTGCGGGCTCGATTCACTCCAGCTGTCGTTTCAGGACACCGACGCCTACGCGGCGGCGGACATCGCGGGCGGTGATTTTCTTGCGCGCAAACTGGCGATGGCAAAATGGGTCAGGACTCTGCATTTGCCGCTGACGGTGAATGTGGTTCTGCATCGCAGCAATATTGACCGGGTGCCGGAATTCATCGCGCTCGCCGAACGGCTGGGTGCGGGTCGTCTCGAGCTGGCCAATACCCAGTACCTCGGCTGGGCGCTCACCAATCGCCACGCCTTGTTACCGACGCGGGCAGCGATTGACCGGTCACGACACATCGCTGAGGCGGCGCGCGTGCGACTCACGGGCACGATGGAAATCCTCTACGTAATGCCGGATTACCATACGGATCGCCCGCGCGCCTGCATGGGCGGATGGGGGCGGCGCTATATTGTGATTGCACCGGACGGACGCGTGTTGCCGTGTCATCAGGCACATAGCATTCCCAACCTGAAATTTGAAAGTGTGCGTGACCGGCGGCTTGCCGAGATCTGGCACCACTCGCCCGCGCTCGCCGCATTTCGCGGCGAGGACTGGATGCCGCAGCCGTGCCGTGGCTGCGACCGCCGCGCGGTCGACTTTGGCGGTTGCCGCTGCCAGGCGTTTCATCTCACCGGTGACGCTTATGCGGTTGACCCGGCGTGTTCCTTGTCGCCGCGACATGCTTTGATTAAAGCTGCACGTGCCAGCGCGGAAATGCCCATCACCGGTTTGATTCAGCCGCGTCGCCTGCGTACGGTTAAATGACTGGAGTGTCACCCGGCGCGACCGACAGAAAAAGGAAACGTAAACGCGTGGATGCGAGCTTTATTGTTCTGGGTGTGCTGGTGCTGGCAGCTCTCGTGATCGCTGCGCGACAAGACCCGGCACTTCCACTCGCAGGTCTGTCTTCGGGCTGGCGGCTGCTGGTGCAGGTCGGGCCGGCATTGGTCATGGGTTTCTTGCTGGCAGGTTTTCTTGACGTG
>JANMQQ010000414.1:0-2974 GCA_031370545.1 Gammaproteobacteria bacterium | reverse complement strand
CGCAATCAACGGCGTGGTTTGCGCCTCGTAAACACGCAGCCGGTTGCCGATGGTTTCTTCGTTGTCGTCGGAGCGGTGGTGCAGGTTGCCGCCGCAGCGGTCGCAGCGATCCGCCAGGCGCGACGGCGAGCTGTAAATGTTGAACAGCGTGCCGCAGGAAACACAGGTGCGTCGCCCGGTGATGCGTTGAATCAATACGTCGAAGTCGACCGCGATGAGGATGGCTGCGTCCAATGGACGTTTGATTTTCAGCAACATTGCATCCAAAGCCTGGGACTGCATCATGTTGCGCGGAAAGCCGTCGAGGATGAAGCCGTCGTTGGTGTCGGGTTTCGACATCCGGTCGCGAATCATTTCCAGCACCACCTGGTCCGGCACTAATTGACCCGCGTCGAGCGCGGATTTTGCCATGACGCCGGTAGGAGTTTTTGCGTCCACCGCCGCGCGTAATAAATCGCCGGTGGATATTTGTGGAATCTTGTATTTTTCAGCGAGACGTTTCGCTTGCGTTCCTTTACCGGAACCGGGCGCACCAAGCAGTACGATTCTCATTGTCGCGATCCACTCCCATGGCTTGTTTTTGTCTGCCGAACTATGCATTGAACATAGAGTTCGGTCAATGCCGCTATCAGCGATTTCAGCTTCTCGCCAATCGCAAGCTAGAGTACATAGTAGTCGGTTTCTTGATGAGCACAATTTATGGGAGCAAGACATGGCAAAGAAGAATGCTTTTTACGCGCAGTCGGGTGGGGTCACCGCAGTCATTAATGCATCGGCCTGCGGATTGATTGAGACCGCGCGCAAACACAAAGACAAGATTGGCAAAGTCTACGCCGGGCGTAACGGCATCATAGGCGCGTTGACCGAAGACCTGATCGACACCAGCCGCGAATCGGCCGCCTTCATCAAGGCGCTGCGCCACACGCCGTCGGGCGCGTTCGGTTCGTGTCGCTATAAATTGAAAAGCCTGGAGCAAAACCGACGCGAGTACGAACGCCTGATTGAAGTGTTCAAGGCACACAACATTGCCTACTTCTTTAACAACGGCGGCGGCGACTCGGCCGACACGTGCTTGAAAGTGTCACAGCTCGCCGAAACCATGGGCTACCCAATTCAAGCGGTGCACGTGCCCAAGACCGTCGACAACGATCTGCCGATCACCGACAACTGCCCCGGCTTCGGTTCGGTGGCCAAGTACATCGCAGTGTCGACACGCGAAGCGAGCTTCGATGTCGCGAGCATGTCCAAAACCTCGACCAAAGTTTTCGTGCTGGAAGTCATGGGGCGTCACGCAGGCTGGATCGCTGCGGCAGGCGGCATGGCGTCAAGTCAAGACATTGAGATTCCCATCGTCATTTTGTTTCCTGAGATCGCGTTCGAGCGCGCCAAGTTCATCGCCAAGGTCGATGGCCTGGTGAAGAAGCACGGCTATTGCTCGGTGGTGGTGTCGGAAGGCGTGCACGGCGCGGATGGAAAGTTTTTATCCGATCAAGGCCTACGCGACGCGTTCGGTCACGCCCAGCTCGGCGGCGCTGCGCCGGTGATCGCGTCGATGATCAAGGAAGATTTGAATTTGAAATATCACTGGGCGGTCGCCGACTACCTGCAACGCGCTGCGCGCCACATCGCGTCGAAGTCCGACGTTGAGCAAGCCTACGCGACCGGCAAAGCCGCGGTGGAATTCGCGCTCAAAGGTCACAACGCCGTCATGCCCGCCATCACGCGCGTGTCTAACAAACCGTACAAGTGGAAAATCGAAATGGCGCAGCTGTCCAAAGTGGCCAATGTTGAAAAAATGATGCCGCGCGATTTCATCAGCGACGACGGTTTCGGCATCACGCAGAAATGCCGCGACTACCTGGCACCACTGATCAAGGGCGAAGACTATCCGCCTTACAAAGACGGCTTGCCGCAGTATGTGCGTTTGAAGAACGTGGCGGTGGCCAAGAAGCTGGGCGAGTTTGTGATGAGCAAGTAGGCTTCGGGAAGAGAGCGGCAGCCATTATGCTTGTTGCTCTATGTCGGCTCCCGTTATTATCGCCTGGCCCGGCAACGGCGGAACACGCTGCACCTACAGGAACAAACCCATGCCAACACCCGCTTTTATGTCCATCGAAGGCGTCTGCCAGGGCAACATCACTGCCGGAGCGCAAACCGAAGAAAGTGTTGGAATAGGTTTTACTGCGGATCATCCAAATGAATGGAGGTTAAAAATACAGTCGTATTCCGCCTAGATTGATTTATAAGGGAAATTTTCGATGCTTATCAGGGTCTGTACACAGGTCAATTTCCGCTATCATTGATTTTAAAGGGAAAAGTGGCGAAAAATTTGCTGTTTTGCAGAAGGCCTTTCACCGAAAAAAGTCGTTTACTCGTGCAAGCAAAAATCAAGCACTTACACACACTGTAAGTATCACCAATAAATTTCCCCGCCCCAAGGGGCGGGGTATTGCGGCACTACTTCTCGCACGCTTCGCGGCTCACCTTCGTTTTACAGTGCCCTTCGGACACTGTCATTTCCGAACGCCGCAAGCGGCGGGGAATTCGACCCGGAGAGATTAAGCACATACGACCAAAACCCGGAACGGCAATTAGAAGGTCTGACGCTGGATCGGGTGTTCACCGATAAAGCGTCAGGCAAGGACGTGAACCGTCCGCAATTGGAAACATTGATGTCGTTCGTGCGCCCCGGCGATACCGTGGTGGTGCACAGCATGGATCGCCTGGCGCGCAATCTCGACGATCTGCGCCGCATGGCGCAGGTCTTGACACAGCGCGGCGTGCACATCCAATTCATCAAAGAGCACTTGATGTTCACTGGAGAAGATTCTCCGATGGCGAATCTGATGCTGTCGGTCATGGGCGCCTTCGCCGAGTTCGAGCGCGCCTTGATCCGGGAACGGCAGCGCGAGGGCATTGCGTTGGCCAAACAACGCGGTGCGTATCGCGGTCGCAAGAAATCACTTTCGACCGA
>JANMQQ010000182.1:0-35182 GCA_031370545.1 Gammaproteobacteria bacterium | reverse complement strand
TTGCCCTCGCCCGCTACAACACCGACGGCAGCCTGGATACCAGCTTTGACACCGACGGCAAGCTCACAACAGCGTTTGGAACGAACGGTGATGAGGCCCGCGCCATTGCCATCCAATCCGACGGCAAAGTCGTGGCAGCGGGGTACTCACAAAACACCACAGACAATGATTTTGCCCTCGCCCGCTACAACACCGACGGCAGCCTGGATAGCAGCTTTGACACCGACGGCAAGCTCACAACAGCGTTTGGAGCGAGCTTTGATGAGGCCAGCGCCATTGCCATCCAATCCGATGGCAAGCTTGTGGCAGTAGGGCGTTCATATAACGGCGCAAACAATGGTTTTGCCCTTGTCCGCTACAACACCGACGGCAGCCTGGATGCCAGCTTTGATACCGACGGCAAGCTCACGACAGCGTTTGGAACGAACGGTGATGAGGCCCGAGGCATTGCCATCCAAGCAGACGGAAAGATTGTGGCAGCCGGTTATTCATTGAATAACGGGCCAAACAATGGTTTTGCCCTTGTGCGCTACTGGCCGTAGAACCCGGCATCACTGAGTATGAAAATCCCCGCAGAGCTAGATGCCGTGCGGGGGTCTTTCTTAAATTTGAACAGTCTTGACTCGCTGTGCCGGAGGTCCACTGACTAGTTTGACGAACTGCCAATCTAGACCACGCTTGCGTTTGAGAAAAATCTGGGGGGTCAAGACGAAACTGGCATCTCTGGTCAATATGAGATCGGCGCCAACACGTTGAAAAATTCGATAGTAAATGACCGCTTTTCCAACCTACGCTGAAGGACGGGTTTTGGCCGAAAGCGCCAGTTCGTGATGGATCGTCGGTGCTGTGATTTCAGTATGTTTCATGCACTTCTGAGAACAATGGTTGCTGAATGAGTATTACTGCGTTTAGTGTTGTTAAGTCGTGGTAGGAACACCGCATCACCATTGCAAGAACTTTACGAAAAGACCCCATTCTCAATGCGCCCGATAAGGTCACAAACTTGCTGGTAACCCGGTGCGGTGTCTACAAAGTCTAACGGCGCGGCGCCTGCCAATGCTCGGTTGGGCCTGCTTATCCACATCGCGGCGCGCGAAACATCGCCAGAATATAAGCGCGTGGCCGAATTCAGAATTAGTACTTATCCGTAAATAATTTGCCATCTACATTTGCATAGTGCAGGCTTGCTTCCATTGAAGCCAATGGAGAGCAGGGGATGAAGCGCTTACCAAGCTGGTCTGTATCGGATGGATTCTGGAGTCGAATGGAACCGCTGATACCGTTACCGCAGAGGAATCCGGAGAAGGAATACAAGCGCAAGGCGGGTGGTGGGCGCAAGCCGAAGGCGGCCCGGACGGTGTTTGAAGGCATTGTGTATGTATTGCGGACGGGGTGTCAGTGGAAAGCGCTGCCGAAGGAATTCGGGAGCGCAAGCGCTGTCCATCAACGCTTCCTGGAATGGGAAAAAGCGGGCGTGTTCTTGAAGCTTTGGCAAGCCGGTTTGGCTGAATACGACGCAATGGAGGGCATCGCTTGGGCGTGGCAAAGCATCGATGGAGCGATGACCAAGGCGCCGCTTGCACACGAGTCGGTGGGGAGAAACCCCACGGACCGGGGAAAAAATGGGGACCAAACGCAACGTACTGACCGACGGCCGTGGTGTCCCGTTATCGGTCGTCGTTTCCGGAGCGAACCGTCACGACGTGAAGATGCTGCCCGACGTGCTTGATGCGGTAGTGATCGCGCGCCCACCCGTCACCCCGGAGGCGCCGCAGAACCTGTGCGCCGATGCAGGCTATGTGGGTAAAAAGGCATATGCGCAGATCGAAGAACGAGGCTACGTGCCACACGTTCGGCCGCGCGGTGAGGAAATGGATGAGAAAGCGAAGAATCCGGAGTACAAACCACGCCGATGGGTCGTCGAAGTCTGTCACTCCTGGTTCAATCGGTTTCGCAAATTACTGGTACGTTTCGAGAAGACGGATCGCAGCTACATGGCTTTAGTAATGATCGCCGCCGCCATCATCGCGTATCGCAAGGTGCCCGGCGACACCAATATTATTTACGGATAAGTTCTTAATGCGATACGCACAACATGGTCGGATTCAACTTTGTGCAGGCGTCCTACAGTCCTGCGACGCGCGAGCGTGCGTGGGGACATCGCAATTGCCAGCATGATTCGTTTCGTTGGCAAGCGTAATAGCCGTGCCAAATCATCGATTATTCCGACACGCAGTCCCGCGCGAATTTGCTTGATCAGCGCAAGTGGATCGCCAAGACTGAGTCGGAGTCGCGCTCCGACGTCATCGCGTTTGAATTGAGCCCGATTACTTTGCTTCGTAGTGGGCCCGCACCGCGTCGTTCAGTTCATCAATCCTTCTTTTTACGGAGACTCCCAATTTTCGCGTTGCTTTTAGATACGCGACGACGCACCGGGTCACTGCCAGTTTGCTTGGGTCGTTCATGTTTCGCACTCCGCTTGGTAGATGCCTTCTGCTCTGGTACAAATCGCGCCGCATGCTTGAACGCGCATTCCAACACCCAGTGTTGACCGAGCCAATGGATGACCTGGTCGCGATATAAGCGCGCATGGGTTTCGCCGCAGCCGCATTTGGCCGTCCAGAATGGAAAGTCTTCAACCATGCAGTTGCAGTACTCGATGGTTATCCGCGACTTCGTCACCGGCGTTCCCCGTTGCATGTTGATCTCCCCCGAAACCGCCGAGCTCTTAGCGCGCCAGCTGCCATTCCAGATACCGTGCGACACGCGCGATCCCGATTAATCCACCGTCACGCATCACTTCAATCGGGGTGTGATTCTCGAATACGAAATTACGACGCTTCATCCACGCCCGGCGCAACTGTTCGTTATGCGGATAGAGGAGGTAAAGCGTCTTGTATATCGACAGTAACCAGCCGATGCGATCCAACATGTCGCGCGAAATACGAACCGCAGCCCCGCGGTGAAATCGACGCAGACGTGCGGTGCTGCGGGTGCACAGCCCCAACAGCTCCAATTGTTCAGCCTGATCGAGCGACCAATTATTAAACAGACGCGTAACCAAGCGCGCCAACGCGGCACGTGAAACCGGTGCGTCAAGACCAGGTACCGTCTGCGCGTCACTCATTCGAGAATCATCATCTCTGGAATATAGGGTTGCGCAGGATTGATCGTCCGAATGCGTTCGCTAAATCCTCGCTCACCGATTTTAAAAAATACGTCGTGTAGCACGTAGCTCACTACCGTACGCGGCAGTTCGAAATTTCGCCGAAACGGTTTCACTTCCCAATTCTCCACCCGGGCTCGGTCTGCCCAGCGCTGACAAGCGCCGATCAAAACGTTGGCCGCGTGAGGATTCGAAATGTTTTTGCGTACCTTGTAGTCCGCGGTTTGCTGCGCTCCAGTCCACACGATTCGATAACACTGTGCGACGGAATGGTCGCGCAATAGATTTTTCAACATTGCGTTGGTCGCGTCACCGAGGTTCGGGCGCCAGCCGCGTTGTTGCGAACAAAGAGCAAAAAACTGTATCGCTTCAGCGAACGCAAGCTCGCTCCACAATGCTTCCGACTCTTCATGCCATGATGCCGGCCAATTCCCCGAGAGAGCCACATTCTCAAGCTCGCGGACCAGCTCTTTTGCGTCAGTGACCAGCAAATCCCAACTCAACCGTTCAAAGTAAATGTGAGTAATTTCCGACTCATTAAAAGTAAACGCATGCGTACTCGATTGCAGCGAAGCTTGAATTAGGCGGGAGTTCCGCAACAGCTCGATAAGCTCTTGGCTGTACTCATACGTTGGCGACAGCGGTGTGCCACTAAAATCAATCGAACCGAGCGTCGTTTCGTTGATGTAACCACAGGCGCGCACCATGGAAATAAAAGCCACCGCTTCCCGGAGCGATAGGCTCGCAACTGTGCGGGGAGCGGACTCGATCTCGCCATCACCGCCAAGAAATTCGCGAATCAGGTCGCGCCGACGATTCTCTTCGTTCTCGGCCAATTGTTGTCGAGCGCGCACGCAATATGCGCAACCGCAAGAAGCATGCTCGTAGTGTTCGCATGCGGAGCATCGAACCACGATGGGGAGATACCCGTAACGACTCGACGCGCGATTTACTGCGGCAATTTGCATCTGAACGCCGCAGGCAGGGCAGAGTCGGCCGGAAATTAGCGCGGGCGGCATAATCGAATGCAGCTTCGCCGCCGTACAAGCAATCCCAAATTCTTTCACCAGGTTTTTAGCGCTTTCCCCCTGGTAGAAGCGAGTAACAAGGCTATGCAGTTGCTCGGTAGATAAATGGCCAAGTGGCGCAGGTGGTTTGCTCGCGTCCATGAATGGGTACACCGAAAGTTTATGGGTCGGGAAATATAGCGTCGGCTGAACCGATTGTCACTCATAGTGCGTGGCCCTATAGTGCACGCATTCCTACGATTGCGGCATGCCACGCGCCGCCCCTTCACGAAAAATTGACCCGAAACTTCAGTTTGGTGTCCGTCTTACGGAGTTACGAAAAAAGAAAGGCTGGTCTCAAGAGGTGCTCGCACTTGAAAGTGGCCTTGCGCGCAGTTACGTTGGCGGCGTGGAGCGGGGGCAACGAAACATATCGCTGATTAACATTTGTAAGCTTGCCGAAACGCTGGGTCTTGAACCAGCCGAATTACTGAAATTTCGATAACAACAATAAAGTCTCGCTTTGTCCCCACGCTCGCATTAAGTTGTCTAGAAATATAGGTCGGCCCAGTACAATCAATGGCTGACCGCTTGTCGTGGTGTAGCTGATGAGCTGGGTCTTGCTACCGAGCCAATTTCGGTAAACCCAAAGAATTAACTCGGGCTGTTTGTCGAACGGACTAGAAAACGTCTTGGCGCCCAACACTAGCGCCCTACAGCAGTGCCGTTTTTGGGGACTTCGCACGAGCGGCGTTTAGAATTTGTATTCGGTATGCACACGGGGTTCCCAATGAGCGCAGAAATGTCCGAGTTGCCAGCTCCTTTTTCAAAAGAGTTTTGCCTTGAGCTCAAGGTGCGTGACTACGAGTGTGACTTGGCCCATGTGGTCAATAACGCGGTGTATCTCAACTATCTCGAACACGCACGGCACGAATTTCTGGAAAGTCTCGGGATCAAATTTGCAGAGATGGCGCGCAGACGGGTTAGTTTGGTCGTCACGCGAATCGAGGCGGACTTCAAGTCCTCCCTGGTAAGCGCTGACACGTTTGTTGTACGAACCTCGCTGACGCGCAAGGGTCGGCTTCGATTCCAGTTCAATCAAAGCATCCATCGGTTGCCAGATAACCGACTTATGCTTAGCGCCGTGGTGACTGGGACGGCATTGAACGAACGGGGGCGACCAGAAATTCCCCCCGAACTCGAATGTGTGCTGGACGGTCACTGCTAACAGATGGCTTCATTTGAACTGATCGAGTACGTGCCGCATCGGTGCAGCGTTGCCGATAACGGCAAGGTAGCGTGGGAGCGGGACACCGCGTGTCGCCCGATTAAGCATCTGCCGCAACTGTTCTGGGCAGACGGGACGCCATGGGTAGAGGCGAACATTTGGGCGCACGAACGGGCGACTTCCGGCAAGACGGATCTCAAAACCGTTAATTCCAACATGCGGCACCTGCACAAGTACGCCGAATGGCTGGAGGTCGAGGGCCTGGATTGGCGGCACTTCCCGATGTTGGAGCGCGACCGAGTGTTGATCCGCTGGCGCAAGAAATTGATGGAGATGCGCGACAAATACGGACTACTCGCCCCTTCCACGGCCACCCATCGGATGAACGCGACGATTCATTTCTACCGCTACGCGCGAGCCAATGACTTCATCGGGCGCGATGCGCCGCTGTGGAAGGATCGGCAGGTCGTCCACCGGTTCCACGATGCCGTCGGTTTCGAGCGAACGATGCTGTTCTCCAGTACCGATCTGGCGATTCCCAATCGGGCGCGGCATGGACTTCGGCTTGAAGATGGGCTGACGCCGATTACCAAAGCGCAGATGCATGAACTCCTGGATTTCACACAGCAGGAAGGCAATACCAGCCCGGAGTTGCACCGGATTCTTCAGCTCGGTTTTTTTTCAGGCGCTCGCATCGAAACAATCGCGGATTTAAAGAAAGGCTCGCTCGATAATGCTGTAGCTGATCCCGCCGTTCCTGGTCTAGTCTACATCGCCGTCGGCCCTGGTCATCAACCTCACGTAGCGACCAAATTCGAAGTGCAAGGCCGCATCTTGGTCCCAGAATGGTTGCTCCATGATCTTCGCGCTTATGTGAGCGATCCGCGCAGGCTTGCACGTGAGGCTATGGCGCCGCAAAAGAACAAGGAACTGATCTTCCTCACGCGCTTTGGCGGTCGTTATGCTGAAAGGGAATCCGCTTCCGGCACGGCAGTGGGTCGGGCCATGGTCGATCTGCGCCGGGCGGCGACATTGGCCGGCCTCACATTCATGAAGCACTTTCATTTTCACATGACGCGGTCAACCTTCGGCACCTGGCTGACAGCGACCCTGCTGGAGAAGGGTTACAACGTAAAGGCCGTGCTCACGTTTGTCAGCGACGCCATGCTGCACAAGGACGTTGAAACCACTCTGCGCTACATCAAGTTCGTCGAGCAAACCCCGATCAAGATCGAGGTCGCTAATGAATTCACGGAAGTGTTTCTTGGTCTGAGCACGCGCCTGGGGAGCGATCGTGCTTGATCGACAACTTCCCGATCTGACTTTTCCCAGTGTTGCTTTCGGCAAGAACGAGACGCCGTGGGATTTGCGATGCCTGCTCTACAAAGGTGGCGCGGGCGCGAATTCGAGGAGAGTCGGCGCAATTATTGACGCCGGGGAACTTGGTCGCCCTTTGGTGGAACGCATTGAGCTGGTAACACAGATGCATGAGACTATCGCCAATATTATTGGGCGGGGAGGCCGACGGGCTACGATAGACGGGCAGATTAGAAACTTACGGAGTTTTTTCCGTTGGGCGGACGAGACCGAGAATCCTCTCGATCTGAAGTCTGTCGAGAGCAGCTATCTGCATTGGACCGACGCGCTCCTAGTGCGGGTGCGGATCGGGAAAGGATTAAACGAGCGCTCAGCCTGTCATTTTGGACAAACGACTGGACGACTGCTGGACCGCGTGCTTGCGCGCGTCAAGCCAATCATCCGGAAGACCCGCTTGCGAATGCCAAGTCTCGGGGTGCGGGCGGTCAGCGTCAAAGCCGACAAGCAAAATTTGTCAGATATTTTTGCCTACGGCCAACTGCTGCTCGACATTGCTGATGGACTGAGTTTGGACGTGACCTGGGGGCCGCTGCCGGTGCGCATCCCCTTGCGGAACGGAAAGGTACTGGAGGAATGGTCGGGATTGAAGCGGCCCAAGATCAATAAGCCGCCGAATCCAAAGTATTTAAGGCATGAAAAATACCTTGCGAAGATATCGGCGAAGACGCGCGCGGAGTACGAAGCCGATTGCACGCTGCGAACACGTTGGCCGCTGGTGAACATTCGGATTGAAGCCGAGATGCACATGCTTATGGGGCAACCAGCCGTCAATCTGGCGCAAGTGCATCAAATGCGCATGGATCAATGGAGGTACAAACCCTCAATTCATGGCTACGAAGTGCGCACTTACAAGCACCGACGATGGGGGCCCGTGGTGTTCGAGATTTACAGCGAATACCGCAAGGTCTTCGCACGCTACCTTAAATGGCGCAAGGCTGTCTTCCCGCACGATCCCGACGGGCTGCTGTTCCCGCTGATTACGGATGGGCGAATCAGCGAGAAACCGCCAGGTTTTGGCATGCTCAGAGAGCGATGCCAGCGCGCCGGCATCAAGTACATGCCGCCAACTATGCTGCGCAACACCAACGTCAACTGGATGCTGCGACGCACGAACGATCCTGAGCTGACGGCCGAAGAGAAGCAGCACGCCACGAAGACTCTGATTGGCGTCTACGAGAAGCCGAGCCAGCAGCGGGCGATGGTGCAGATCAAGCGCTTCTGGGCTAAGCACGATCCGGCGCAGGCGGCGGCCGGCCCGGGCGCGTGCATCGGCAAGAAGATATCTGAGCCCATCCCCGACATTCCAGCGACAGCTACGAAACCGGACTGCCAGACGCCAGCCGGGTGTCTGTTTTGCATAAACCAGCGGGACATCGACAGCTTCGATCACATCTGGTCGCTGGCAAGCTATCGCCTGCTAAAGTCCTTCGAGCTGGCCGACCACCGACAACCGGAGTCCAAGAATACGCAGGCTACTCATCCAGCCGAGCTTGCCGTTGACCGGTTGACTGTCAAGCTCACGTACATCCGGTCATCCAGCGCCAAGCGCGAGACGTGGGTAAAGGAGGCGCTGCTGCGTGTCAAGGAAGGGCGCTATCACCCGGACTGGTCGGGGATGATCGAAGTGGGGCAGGCATGGAGTACCCACTCTGAAGCTTGAGCTACTGGGCTTGCAGATTAACTCGTCACTGGTGCATCCAGCGGCCAAGAACTTTCGGCCCCCGAGTTGGCCGCCGCCCCCGGATTGGCCTCCAATTTTGGATGCCAAGGGTGTGGCGCAATGCGTCTATAGCGATTCGATCTGGCCGCTCGATTTTTGGGCGGGCACACGCCTAAAGTTGAACTTTGGCGATGGCAAGGGGCGTTCAAAGCGCGTTGATAAGCCCAATGCCGACTTGTTGCGCCAGTGTGCGGCATGGTTTCTTTATGGCCCCAGAGGGTGTCGCGTTCCGGCGACCCTAGTATTCAAGATCCGAACGATCAAACCAATCTTCGTGGTGTGCGCCGAAGAACGCATTGTAGCGACCGACCTCATGCGCTTTCCGAAGGTTATCAACAAGGTGGCGCAGGCGCTCTCGCCGTCCAAATTTGGCAACGCCATCTCCATCTTGCACGAAATGCTTGATGCGCGCGACGACCTTGACTTCTGCCTGTTCGACAAGGACGGACTGGCACGTTTGGCAACGCTCCAAGCCGATCACGAGCCAGAACAGACTCCCTATATCCCGCCTAGAGTCTGGTCCCACCAGGTTTCGCGTTTGCGCGAGTGCCTTATCGACTATCTGGCGCATCGGGAACAGGTGGAGGCGTGTTTCCAGTTCTGTCTGGACGCCTATGCGAAGAATTTCGGGTCGTTGAAGCGGGCTGTCAATTCAAAGGTGGATGGCTCAAGGTCGCCTTTTCAGAATCGCACAAAGAGCAAAAGTAAAGGTTGCGTTTACTACGGACCATTCAAGAAAACCGCGGATCGTTTCGGCGTAACCGGGCTGATCGACCAATGGGTTGGGCCGTTCACAGGAGAGAAGGGCGAGAAGCAGATCACGATATTTTCTCAATACCTCGACTTGGTATCCAAGTCCGGTCTCGCGTACCTGCTCAACTTTTCGCTGATGCGGAGCGAGGAAGCCCGGAACTTGCGCTCGGATTGCCTAGTGGTGGAGAAGGACGAGAAGATTGGCGACATCTACATGCTTCGCGGAGAGACGACCAAGACCGACCCGGATGCCGATGCCCGATGGCCAGTGAGTGAAAGTGCCAAGCTGGCGATCGAGGCGATGACCCATATTGCCGGGATGCGCATGCGCTGCGCCAGCCAGCGCGACGGCATCGACCTGACGGCAGTAGATAAGGCGAATCCATATCTGATCTCGTTTCAGTACGAGCCGTGGAGCCGCGGGAAGAGTAACTCATACTGCGTGCGACCGATGAAGTGGAGCTATACACAGCTGACGGATGCTTTTCCGCTGCTGTTCGACGTTAAGGAGCTCATCACCACGGAAGATGACCTGCGACTCGCACGCCTGATCACTCCCAGTCTAAATCAGGAGGAATTCAAGGTTGGTGTGCAGTGGAAGCTTGCGTGGCACCAACTTCGTCGCACAGGGGCCGTCAACATGCTGTCCTCTGACATGGTGGATGAGCCATCCTTGCAGTTCTTGCTGAAGCACCAGTCTCGCGTGATGACGCTTTACTATGGCCGCAACCACTCACGGCTGAATCTGGACCATGACACGCGAACTATGTTTCTCAAGACTATGTACGAGGAATTTGGGCGAGAATTGCGCAGTTTGCAGTCCCCTCAGTTTGTCAGCCCGCTTGGCCCCCGACGCAAGGCGGACATTGTCGTCTTCATCAAGGAGACCGAGGCCATCTCCCTGGACAAGGCGGCGCGTCAGGGGAGAATCGGCGCCCGACGTATACGTGCTGGATTCTGCACGAAGAATCGCACTTGTCCGTACGGTGGCCACGAGGCCATCGCTCATTGTCTCGGGGGTGACGACGGTAAGGGCTGTCCAGATCTCTTAGTCGACATCAAAAAGGAGCCAGACATTCGGGCGTATGAGGGAGTGATCGACGATCAATTGAGTGTCGTACATCCCGACAGTCCCAGGCACAACCGCTTGCGGGCTGAGAAACGAGCCATCTCTAAATACTATGAAATCACAGCGACCCAAAACGGCTGAAGCCAACTTCCGTGAGGCGTTCGAGCGCCTAAAGATCCGCAAGCCGAAGGTCCTTCCGCCTGACGCTCAGGTTAGCCAGAATAACGTCGCCAAGGAGGCAGGGTGCGATCCGTCTGCGCTACGCAAGTCTCGATTCCCGTCGTTAATTGCCGAGATTCAGAACTATGTGGCTGCCCACGGTGGTGAGATACCTGAATCTGAACGCCAGAAACTTCTTAAACAACGTCAGCGCAGCCGCGCAGCGCGTGAGATGGTGGATGACCTCAAGAAGCAACGTGACGCTACCGCTGGTCTACTTGTAGAGGCTAACGCCCATATTGCGATCCTGACCAGAAGATTGATTGATGCAGAGGCGCGCATTGATGCCCTGCGGCCAAAGGATGGTACTATTCAGATGTCCGGGAGCAAGCCAAAAAGTAGTCCTCGAGGTGTGGACACCATTGGGACGAAAAAGGAGAAAAAGTGACTTCCCCATGGACATTTTGAAATCTGACGTAAACTCAGCAATTACAGCTAACTCACGCACTGTCCATGGGAGTGCAACACGCCGTTCCCCTGCCAGCGGCGGTGTGGTTTACTACGCCAACTATTTGAAGTTCATGGAACGGGCGCGCACTGAGTACCTGCGCAGTCTCGGTTTTGAGCAGGACGAAATCGTCACCAACGAAGGGGTGCTGTTTGCGGTGCGGTCGTTGAAAATGGACTACCTCAAACCAGCACGCTTCAATCAATTGCTGAACGTCACCGCGCACGTGGCGGAAATCCGTAAGGCGAGTTTATTATTCGCGCAGCGCGTCGAGCTCGCAGCGGGTGAAGCATCACATTTATTTTGCACCGGGCAGGTGAAAATCGCGTGCCTTGATGCACGTACGTTTCGCCCCGCAGCGATTCCACCGCGCATACTCAGGGAGGTTACGAGTGAACGTTGATTTATCCATTTTGCATTTAGTCCTCAACGCCAGCCATGTGGTGCAGCTTGTCATGGCAATGCTGTTGTTGGTGTCATTGATTTCCTGGACGCGCACGTTCCGCAAGGCGCTGGTACTCAAACATGCACGTCGCGAGGCGGATACGTTTGAAGACAAATTCTGGTCCGGCGGCGACCTCACCCAGTTGTACTCTGCGATCACCGCGCGCCCACATCAACGCGCCGGAATGGAGATGATTTTCGAATCGGGCTTCCGTGAGTTCGCGCGCTTACGTCAGCAAAATACTGCTGAACCGAAGGCGGTACTGGATGGTGCGCAGCGCGCCATGCGCATCGCTCTCGCACGCGAGATCGACCGGCTCGAAACCAATCTGCCGTTTCTCGCCACGGTTGGATCGACCAGTCCGTATGTGGGTTTGTTCGGCACGGTGTGGGGCATCATGAATTCGTTTCGCGCGTTGGGTAACCTGAAGCAGGCGACGTTGGGCTTAGTCGCGCCAGGTATTGCGGAAGCATTAATTGCCACCGCGATGGGGTTGTTCGCGGCGATTCCAGCGGTGATTGCCTACAACCGTTTCATTAACGAGGTGGATCGGCTGGAAAGCCGCTACGGTAATTTTCTCGAAGAATTTTCCAATATTCTGCAACGTCAGGCATTCAAATAGTGTCTTACGTCAATTACGAGTATCAAGTAACTCATGGCTGACACCCGCAAACGCAAGAAACGCCGCAGCATGTCTGAAATCAATGTGGTGCCTTATATTGACGTCACGCTGGTGTTGCTGGTGATTTTCATGGTCACGGCACCGCTGCTGACGCAGGGCGTGCAGGTGGAATTGCCCAAAGCAGGCTCGGAGCCGCTGTCCGGTGACAACAAAGAGCCACTGGTGGTGACGGTCAACAAGCAGGGTAATTACTTCGTCAATATTGGGGATGATCAGGAAAAGCCGATAGATCACGAGACCTTGGTGGCGCGAGTCGCGGCGGTATTGCGCAACCAGCCTGGCACGCCGGTCATGGTGCGCGGCGACCAGGATGTCAACTATGGCAAGGTCGTCACGGCCATGGCCTTGCTGCAAAAAGCCGGTGCGCCGAACGTGGGGCTGGTGACTGAGACGCCCGAATCCTTGAAGAAATAGCTGCGTATGTCCAACGTTAAAGAAAATGCAATTCCATTCACATTGTCGGTGCTGATGCATGCTGCCATCGGTGTGTTGTTTGTGATCAGTCTGGAATTTTCGCCTAAAACCACCCGCCCGCTGCAACCGGAAGTGCACGTCATCGAAGCGGTTACGGTCGATGAGAGCAAAATCCAATACGAGCTCGACAAATTAAAGAAGGCTGAGCAACGCAAGAAAGACGAAGAGGATCGCCACCAGCGTGAGCTGGAGTCAGATGCGCAACGCGCCAAACGACTGCGCGAAGCCGAAGAGCAACACTTGGCTGAACTGAAGAAAAAGAAAGAACAAGAGAAGCAAAGTCTCACTCAACTGGAGAAAAAGAAAAAAGTCGAGTCCGAGCACGCTGCTAAAGAGCAAGCGGCGGAACAGGACCGCATCAAGAAGTTGAAGAAAGATAGCGAAGATTTGACGCTGAAGAAAAAAGCAGAGCAGCAGGAAGTCGACAAGCTGGCAATGCAACGCAAGATGGAAGAAGATCAGGCGGTTGATCGCGCGCGCCAGGATGCGTTGAAAAAGCAGCAGGAACGCGAGCGGGCGGTCAGAGAAAAAGAAGCAAAAGTTCTGGCGGGAGATTATCAGGCAAAAATCAAAGCGCGAGTTGAAAGTGTGTGGATCAGACCAACCAATTTTGCACCCGGCTCTGCATGTACTGTGTCGGTTAAGTTGATCCCGACCGGCGACGTGGTGGAGAGCAAGTTGAGCAGCTGCAGTAGCGATGATATTTTTAGCCGCTCAGTGGAGGCTGCGGTACAAAAGGCGCAACCGCTACCTGTACCCAAGGAACCGGATGCATTTAACCTGATGCGAGAAATCAACTTCGTGTTCAAACCGCAATGACCATCCCTTTATTCCGCCGTGTCGTCATAATCGTCATGATGTTAGGCTGGCCTGCGGCGCAGGCGGCGCTGACCATCGAAATCACTGAAGGTATTGAAGGCGCGCTGCCCATCGCGATTGTGCCATTCGCCTCCGACGGTGCCGATGCGTTACTCGGTACCGATTTAACGACCATTGTGTGGAAGGACCTGGAACGTAGCGGACGCTTCAAGCCGCTACCGCAAACTGATTTGATCGCGCGTCCCAGCGAACCGGGCAAAGTCAATTTTCATGACTGGCGATTGCTGGGCATGGACAACTTGTTGATCGGTTCTGTGAAGGCCACGCCGCAGGGGTACGAGGTACGCTTTTATTTATTCGACGTAATAAAAGGCCAGCAGATCAAGGCATTCAGCCTACCTATGCAAGTGTCGACCCTGCGCGCGACCGCGCACAAAATCAGCGACATGGTGTATGAAGCCTTGATCGGTGAGCCCGGTGCGTTCCTGACGCGGGTGGCTTACGTGACGGTTCAGCATCGAACTGGCGGAGCCAGCGTGCATACCCTGTGGATCGCCGATGCAGATGGCTACGGGCCGCGTGACATTTTAAATTCGCCAACGGAAATCATGTCGCCCGCCTGGTCACCCGACGGGTCCAAGCTTGCCTATGCGCGTTTTGAAAATGATCACTTTGTATTGTACGTGCAGGATATCGCCACCGGCACGCGCGAAGTCGTGGCCAAGGCGCTGGGTCATAATGGCGCGCCCGCGTGGTCGCCCGACGGTACCCGGCTTGCGTTAACGATGCAGCAAAAGCGGCACCCCGGCGACGCCGGTAATTTTGACATTTATATTCTCGACCTGGGTAGCAAGGTGTTTACGCGCTTCACCGACCACTGGGCGGTGGAAACACATCCGGCTTGGTCGCCGGATGGTCGCTATTTAATTTTCACGTCGGACCGCAGTGGCCGACCGCAGATTTATCGCAAAGCGTTAGCCGGAGGCAAAGAAGAGCGACTGACTTTCGAAGGTGCCGAGAATGATCGGGCGTCATTTTCCCCGAACGGAAAAATACTGGCCATGATTCATGCAAATAGTGGAGAATACCGCGTCGCCGTGTTTGAACTTGAGACCGGCCAGTTGCGCGTGTTGACCGATAGTAGTTTGGACGAATCACCAAGTTTTGCGCCCAACGGCAGCATGATCATTTACGCCACGACGTTCAAAAACGCGAAAATTTTAGCAGCGGTTTCGGTTGATGGCCGGGTGAAACAACGAATTCCTGAAACGGGACGTGTGCTTGATCCGGCGTGGTCACCGTTGTTACCGACTTTACAATAATCTTAATTTAAAATTTAAGGAGTGTTACATGCGCGCGTTGAAATCCTTTGCTCTGTTGGCGTTACCGGTTGTGTTGGTGTTGGGTTGCTCATCAACTCCTGAGCAGCCAGCAGCTTTAAAGGGGGCAGATATTGCCAAGCCGAAAACCGAAACCCCGGCCAGCACCAAACCTGACTCCAATGCGGGTGCGGGTAGCGCAACGCCGATCGACACTTCTAAAGGCGGCGCGAAGACCGATACCGGCTCGACGGATAGATCTGCCAGTCCGGCTAACTTGAAAAATACCGTTTATTTCGATTTCGACCACTTTGATATCAAGCCTGAGTTCCGCGAGGCGATCCTGGCGCACGCCGCGTATCTGAGCAAAAACCCGAGCGCAACAGTTAAAATCGAAGGACATTGCGACGAACGCGGCACGCGTGAATACAACATCGCGTTGGGTGATCGTCGCGCCACGGCCGTGCGTCAATTGCTTAAATTGCAGGGTGTTGCCGACAAACAGATTGCCACCATCAGCTTCGGTGAAGAGCGCCCGGTCGCATTGGGTCATGATGAAGATTCGTGGTGGCAGAATCGCCGTGCGGTGTTTGCATATCGCTAACACGTTGCGGCTCTACAGGGACGCTTAATTTGAGCGTCCCACTTGCTGGAGCAACACGGATGAAAAAATTACAGCGTAACTACTTTCTCGCCGGCTTGTCCGGCGTTTTTATTTGCGTCAGTGCAGCGTACGCCGCGCAAGCGCCGGTGGTTGACATTACCTCAACCGGGGCGCGCGTGCGTGGCGGTCCCACCATGGACGAACGCATCACCAGGCTTGAAAGCGTCATTGAAAATAACACGCTCGAAGAATTTTCGGCGCGCATTGAAAGCTTGCAGCAAGAGATGCAGCGCTTGCAGGGTGATGCGGAAACCGTCAATCACAACATCGAAGATCTGAAGCGCAAGCAACGCGAGTTGTATCTGGATCTGGACCATCGCTTGCGTGCGCTTGAAACCGCGCAACACTCCTCCAATGGCGCGGGCGACATTTCGCCGAATGCGGTGGGAGCGGACGACCGAGCAGTTTACAACGCCGCTTTTGCCACCCTGCGTGACGGAAAGTACGAACAAGCCATTGCCGAGTTACAGGATTTTTTAAAAAAATTCCCCACCAGCGAACACGCGGCCAACGCGCAATATTGGTTGGGCGAAGCGTTCTATGTGCAGCATCGTTACGATACTGCGTTGATCGAGTTCGAGCGCGTGGTGGCGCGTTATCCGGCGAGTCCGAAATTTTCCGACGCGATGTTGAAGTTGGGATTGACGCAATACGAGTTGGGCGCGTGGGACAAATCTTCGCAGGCGCTCAATGCCGTGGTGACTCAATTTCCGAACACCTCCCAAGCACAACTGGCCACGCAGCGTTTGGAGCAGCTCAAGCGGGAAGGGCATTAGTTGGGTAGAGCTTGGTAAAGGGTGTAAGCAGATGCTAGTTTGAAGATCACAGATTGCGGTGGGAATGTTAAATGAGAACCTCGGTTCGGACTTCGACTTACCTGTTCGCGGCGATACTATCGGTATTGTTAGCGTCGGGATGCGCCTCAATTCGAACCATTGCAGATGGTGAATTAGGCAGCGCAAAGGTTATGAGCGGCACGCGTCTCGACATCAGGACTCTCAGGGGAGAGGGAGCACCGACAAAGCAGTTCAAAGCAGTGCCGCCGTCTAATCCAATCCTCGATCTGCCGTTTAGTTTCATAGTGGACGTGGTGATGTTGCCGTTAACGCTGGCAGCGGCGCTTTTCGAGTACGCGTTCGAATGACAAAACAATATGCGGTTCGGCAGTGATGCGTGACCTCATGTCAAACACACTTTCAAAAACCACGGTCGCATCACCGCAACTGCGCATCACTGAGATTTTTCACTCGTTGCAAGGCGAGGCGCGTGATGTGGGTTGGCCTACGGTGTTCGTGCGTCTCACCGGTTGTCCGTTGCGATGTGGTTACTGCGATACCGCGTATGCGTTTCAGGGCGGCGAGTGGATGAGCGTCGCCGATATTCTGACCGTGGTCGCGCGCTACGGTACGCGTCATGTGTGTGTGACCGGCGGCGAGCCTTTGGCGCAAAAACCATGTTTGTTGTTACTCGGTGCGTTGTGCCGAGCAGGTTATGAAGTGTCGCTGGAAACCAGTGGCGCCCTGGATATTTCTGTTGTTGATATGCGCGTGGTGCGCGTTGTTGACTTAAAGACGCCCGGGTCGGGTGAGGAGTCCCGCAATCTGCTGAGCAATATCGAACATCTGCGCGCGCGTGACCAAGTCAAGTTTGTGATTTGCAACCGCGTTGACTACGATTGGGCCAAACAGATGATCAAGAAGCATCAACTCAACATGCGTTGCGAACTGCTATTTTCACCGAGCTATGGTCAACTTGAAGCCAGACAGTTGGCGCAATGGATTTTGGATGATCACTTGCCGGTACGGTTTCAAACCCAATTGCATAAAGTCATTTGGGGAGAGGAGCGGGGACGTTAACGTTAATGTCAAAACCCGGAGGGGCCGGCCTCACTATGATGAAGTAAGACCGGCCTGAGTCAAATCAGCTTAAAACTCAAATTCCACATAGGTCTTCAGTGCAAGGTCGTCGGACCTGTCGTTGAGTCCAAACGCCACACCGACATTGATCCACAACTCATCTGCCAGGTTGTATTCCAGAGTTGGCACTAAATAGTGCTCTTTAGCGCCGGGGATCATCTTCGCAATTTCACCCATGTTGCCGTAGGCTTCCACGCCAACTTTCATGCCCGGATTGACCTTGAAATACAGTCCGGTGGCGTATTCGAATTCCAGCGGCTCCATATTATTGGGGCCACCCAGAACCTTTTCGAATTTCGGATTCAGGCGTAGATCCCAATCCGTCCATTGGTGTTGCAGGATGATGCGGGCTTCAAGTTTGTCGCCACTGTCGCCAAGATATTTTTCACGCGGCGCGTAATATTCGAAGTACACCGACGCATCGAAAAAGCGCTCGGCATCTTTAAATAATTTAACCCGCGAAACCACACCACGCGTTTGTGCATAGCGAGGGCCTTCGCCTTTAGCTGCTTCAAAATCGGAATACAGACCAATTGCAAAACTATCGGAGATACCGTATTCCAGTTCGACCGTATGTCCTTTCATGCCTTCGCGAGGCATCTCTTTGCCGACGACGCTGTAGCCTAAATCAGACTTTGAAATGTAGTCAAAAAAGTACACCACTTCCATTTCATTTTGTTTCGGCTGGCCTGCTCCGTAAACCTTGAAATGGTTTGCCTGCGCGTTGCTTGCCGCCAGCAATGCGGCGGATGAAAAAGTAATCCATGCTGCATGTCTAAGTAACGTCGTTACCGATTTCATTTTCTTCTCCCTTCCTCTTGTGATTAATTATCGCGAAGACTTCAGTTGTCACGATCCTTGCGCGCAACTGGTGTACGCGCCAGCGAGTGGATGCTGACGGCGATGGCTGAAACTAAACTGAATTTTTGTGGTCGCGCTATAATTTCTGCCCATGAACACCCGCCTTCCCCATCATTCTCGTCGCGCCATCGTGCTGCTTTCCGGTGGGCTCGATTCCGCAACGTGCCTGACCCTGGCTATTCAAAATGGTTTTGAATGTTATGCCTTGAATTTCGATTATGGCCAACGGCATCGTGCTGAACTGGCAGCAGCGCAACGCGTGGCGCAACAACAAGGCGCGACTGAATATCGCGTGATCAAAATAGATCTGGCGGGCATTGGCGGCTCCGCGCTGACAGATGTCAACATTGACGTTCCCACACAGCTGGGTACTGGAATTCCCGTTACTTACGTACCGGCGCGCAACACCGTATTTCTGTCGTTAGCACTGGCGTGGGCCGAGGTGTTGCAAGCACAGCACATTTTTATCGGCGTGAATGCAATTGATTATTCCGGATATCCGGATTGTCGGCCGGAGTACATTGCGGCGTTTGAGCGCATGGCGAATCTGGGGACCAAGGCGGGGATTGAAGGCCAGAGCTTCAAGATCGAAACGCCGTTGATGCATCTGTCCAAGGCGGACATTATTCGCGAGGGCATGCGTCGGGGTGTCGACTATTCATCGACCGTATCCTGTTACTCAGCGGATGACGACGGTCGTGCCTGCGGTGAATGCGATGCCTGTCGCTTTCGTGCGCAAGGTTTTCGCGATGCAGGTATTCGCGACCCGACCCGGTACTTCTAAATAAAATGTCAATAACCGCTGCAGATGCTCGCCTTGCGGAGATTTTGACAACTTCAGTGGTTGCGCCGTGACCTTTGAGCTGCTCCCAACCGTTCGTTTTCTGGATAACACCAGCGATGCGATGAAAGTCTCATCTCGGGTTAAGAACGTGGTGCTATAAATTCGCAGGACTCTACGCTACGATCTCGCGACGTACGGGAGTAATGGGGGTATAAATGGAAACCAAGATAAATCTCGCTGTAACCGCTTTTTTCTGCGCACTCTTTTCCCTGCCAGCCACCGCTGACCTTATCTTGACAGCTCCGCCGCGCGAATCGGTTGCGCGCGGTGAGGAACTTTATGGGCCGCTGGCAGATGTATTGACGACCCAGCTTGGGCAGACCGTGGTGTATGCACGCGCCCGCGACTGGATCGAATACTCCACCAAGATGAAGCAAGACAAGTACGACATTGTTTTTGACGGCCCGCATTTCGCAGCCTGGCGAATTAAACATCTTGGGCACACGGCCGTTGCAAAATTACCTGGCGAGCTGTCGTTCGTCGTTGTGAGTCGCAAGGACGACAAGACGCAGAGTCGCATGCGCGATCTGATCAACGCTCCGCTGTGCGCTCAAGCCTCGCCGAATTTGGGCACCATGGCGGTGCTGGCGCAATTTACCAATCCGCTGATTCAACCGGACTTGTACGAAGTTGCCAATGTAACCGAAGTCTACGAGCTGTTTAAAACCGGAAAATGTAAAGCTGCGCTATTTCAGGACAAGTTTCTGAATAAGTTGCCGGTAGAAGAAAAATCCAAACTCAAAGTCATGTTCACCAGCAGCCGCTACCCCGACCAGACGGTGACGGTCAGCAGACGCGTCACTGATCGCCAGCGTGTGGTACTCGCGGAACTGCTTACGCGCCCGAATGGAATTGCCGCGACCCAGGAGCTGCTCAAGCAATACACCAAGCAAGCAAAACGTTTTGATCCTGTAAACCCACAAGAATTTGCCGGACTGGAAGCACTACTGGAAGGCGTGTTGTGGGGTTGGTAGGTGCGGCGTGCCACAGCTTGATAAATTCAATATTCTCGCCATTTAAATTTAAACGGGTCCCGAGGTTCATTCTACTGTGCGCAGTTGGGTGGACCGCGAGCGTTGGGTATTCTGCGGCTGCGGAGGATGCGCCCTTAGTCGGCTGGTATATTGGCGTCAGCGCGGGTGGCACTACTCCAAAATCGACAAACTTCGCGAATGCCCAATCGTGGAACTACGACGCAGGGTATCGTTTCGAGAACTTCAGCTCCGAATTGACCTACTCCTACCTTGGGCGATTTCGACATAACAACGCCGCCGCGACTGACGTGCGCGTGTGGGGTGTTACCCTCGCTGTGCTTCCGCGTTTTGAAGTCAACTCCTGGCTTGCGCTTGAAGGATTGCTCGGCATGCAGCGCTGGCGGGCTGACTCACAATTGTTAGGCAAGCATTTTGGGCGTGATGAAGGTAGCAGCGCGACGTTCGGCGCGGGTGTGTTGTGCCAGATCAAAGGGGGTGTCGCAGTGAACC
Source organism: Gammaproteobacteria bacterium (assembly GCA_031370545.1). GTDB lineage: Bacteria > Pseudomonadota > Gammaproteobacteria > SG8-11 > SG8-11 > UBA6921. The sequence goes on along the minus strand of JANMQQ010000182.1, from coordinate 14,687 downwards.
TGCGCTGGCAGCGCTATAACAATATTAGCGGAACCGATCTCAGTCGCTCCGCGTTGGGAATCCAATATGTATTTCACTAACTGCAAAATGCTCTGCACACTCGTCGCCGTGGTCGTGATGCTGGCGGGTTGTGGCGACGACGTGGTCGGATCAAAAGCTGTGGCTACCTCCGAGATGTACGCCGACTTTAATGTCAGGTCATTCGGCGAAAATATTGTGTTAGTGACTGCAGATATAAAAAAGGGTGGATCAAGTTCCGACACGCACGTGGACTTGGAGGGCGGGGATCGGCTGGTCGTGTCGCTCAATCTGCCGCTCGATGCGGCAAGCGGCAGCGCAGATTTGTTCGATCAAGTCGATGCTGCCACGGCCGCGCACAAAGTCATGGACGGTGGCCCCGAGGTCGAAGCTGGTATTCCATTTCTGCTTCCGTCCATAACCATCGCCGCGCCGTACCGGGCGCGTTTTGACACCGCCAAAGTTGGCGACACATTCATTGTTGCGTTGGAACGCACCGATTATCAAAGTGCGCCGAATTCATCGGCACTATTGCCGGAAGGGTTTGTGATTAACACGCCGGTGAGTGGCGAGCAGATTTCACGTGGGGCAGGTCTCGTCATTTCCTGGTCGCCGGTGCAAGCATCTGCGTCCGTCGACGTGAAAGGGGCCATTGCCTGTCGTACCGGAACCACGGGCAGTTGGGCACAGACTTTGGCGAGCGATACCGGCACCGTGATCGTTCCGGCCGGAACATTTACCGAGCCCAGCGCAGCCTGTGATTTGCTGGTCACGGTCGACCGTACCCTGCAAGGCAGTATTGACCCGAATTACGGTGGCGGTGGAAAAATTCTTGCTCACCAATCACGTTTCGTAACTGTAAAGTCCATCCCTTAAGTCGTAGCCGCCGACGTACAATACCGGCCTATTTTCCGTAGGTCTCGGGCCTTGACTGAATTACCCATCGACGCAGTTCTACCGGAGCTCAAACGCGCATTGGCGACACATGTCTGCGCGGTTTTGCAGGCGCCGCCCGGTGCGGGCAAGACCACACGCGTGCCGCTCGCGTTGCTGAACGAACCGTGGCTGCAGAACCAACGCATCGTCATGCTCGAGCCACGTCGCTTGGCGGCGCGCAATGCGGCAGGTTGGATGGCGGAACTGCTCGGCGAAGAGGCGGGCGCGACCATCGGCTATCGCACGCGTATGGATACGAAGGTGAGCGCGCGCACGCGCGTGGAAGTGGTGACCGAAGGCGTGCTCGCGCGCATGTTGCAGAGCGACGCGGAATTGCCCGGCGTGGGTTTGGTGATCTTTGACGAATTTCATGAACGCAGCATCCACACCGATTTGGGGCTGGCTTTATGCCTGGATGCGCAGCGCAATTTGCGTCCCGAATTACGCGTGCTGGTGATGTCGGCGACGCTCGATGCTGCGCCGGTTGCACGCTTACTCAATGATGCGCCGCTGATTACCAGCAGCGGGCGCAGTTATCCTGTCGAGCTCCGCTACGTTGGCGCGGTGCCGGAGCGTGAGCGGCTGGCCACGCTGGCGCGAATCGTCGTGCAGGCGGTGCATGACCAGCCCGGCAGTGCGCTGGTGTTTTTACCCGGAGCAGGTGAGATTCACAAAGTCGGCGCGTTGTTGCGCGCGGCGGCGTTGCCCAACGACGTCAGTGTGCACGCGTTGTATGGGGATTTACCCCGCGCCGCACAAGAAGCCGCGATTCAGCCGTGCAAACCTGGGCTGCGTAAAATCGTGTTAGCCACCTCGATTGCCGAAACCAGTTTGACCATCGAAGGCGTGCGTGTGGTGGTCGACAGCGGAGTCATGCGCGTGCCGCGCTTCGAGCCGCGCAGCGGCATGTCGCGACTGGAAACGGTGCGGGTGTCACGGGCGTCCGCCGATCAACGTTGTGGTCGCGCCGGTCGGCTGGAGCCGGGGGTTTGCTTTCGGCTGTGGAGCGAAAGCGAGCACAAAGCCCTGCAGCCATTTACTGCCCCGGAAATCCGCGATGCTGATCTTGCGCCGCTGGTTTTGGAGCTGGCGCAGTGGGGTGTGCATGATGCGCAACAATTGTCATGGTTAGACCCGCCGCCGCTAGCCGCGCAGGCACAAGCGCGCGAATTACTGCGGCGACTGGGTGCACTGGATGAGCACGAGCGCATCACGCCGCACGGCAAGGCGATGGCGCAACTGGCCTTGCATCCGCGCCTCGCGCACATGCTGTTGCGCGCGCAGGAGTGGAAGCTGGGCGGAGTCGCATGTGACTTGGCTGCGCTGTTGAACGAGCGTGATGTAATGAAAGGTGCGGGCAGCGCACGCGACGCAGATGTGCGCTCGCGTTTGGAATTATTGCGGCGCGGTGCTCAAGGCACTGGCGGAAGCAGCTTCGACAGCGCGGCGTTACAACGCGTCATGCAAGCGTCCCGGCAGTGGCAAAAGCATTTGCGCGTCGAAGCTGCGCAAGCACAAGACATGCACTCGGCCGGAATGTTGCTCGCACTCGCCTATCCTGATCGCATCGCACAGCGCCGTGGTGCCGAAGGTTATCGTTATCTGCTGGCCAACGGGCGCGGGGCTTTTTTACAAGAAGGGGAAGGGCTGGCGAAAGCGGAATATCTGGCGGTGGCGGATGTTGATGGCGGCGAGCGTGAGGCGCGCATTTATCTGGCGGCGCCGTTGGATGAGCGTGACCTGGAGCAAGCCTGCGGTGCGCAGATTGAGACGGTAGAGCAGGTGGTGTGGGCCAGTCGCGAGCAAGCGGTGACTGCACGACGTCAACGTCGCTACGGCGAGTTGGTATTGAAAGATGATCCCCTGCAGAAACCTGATCCACAAAAAGTTTTGCAGGCGCTTTTGCACGGCGTGTGCGAGCTGGGTGTGGCGGCGTTATCGTGGACCCCGGCGGCGCGCAACTGGCAGGCGCGCGTGTCGTTGTTGCGCCGCGCGACGGGTGAGTCCGCATGGCCGGATGTCAGCGATGTTGCGTTGGGAGCGATGCTTGACCATTGGCTCGCGCCGCACGTGCGTGGCATCACGCGCTGGAGCGATGTGCAGCGTGTGGACTTGATGCCTGCGTTGCAGGAGCTGATTGACTGGAAGCAACGTCAAGCTCTGGACGATGCAGCGCCCACGCACATCACCGTGCCGAGCGGCTCGCGCATCGCTCTCGACTACACACACGGCGACACGCCGGTGCTGGCAGTGCGCTTGCAAGAGTTGTTTGGCTTGAGCAACACGCCGCGCGTTGCCAATGGCCGCGTGCCGTTGCTGTTGCATTTGCTGTCGCCTGCGCGCCATCCGGTGCAGGTCACGGGTGATCTTGCGAGCTTCTGGAAGAACTCCTACCAAGATGTGAAAAAGGATTTGAAGGGCCGCTACCCGAAACACTATTGGCCCGACGATCCATTGCAAGCACAGCCGACTGCGCGCGCGAAGCCACGCGGCAAATGATAAAATTGCGCAGCGCAGTAGAGTGGCGCAACGAACAATGCTCCTTCCCCCTGCAGGGGGAAGGAATGCTTCGTTTGAACGACTATTTTGTGAGTCGGCAATAAGCTTGAAATAGCATATAAAAAAGTCACGCACCACACCATCGACGAGGATACCCCATGCGCTTTTTGCTAAATCTGTTTGAAAATAACCGGGCCTGGGCGCAGCGCATCAGCTCTGAAGATCCGGATTTTTTTTCCAAATTGTCACAACAGCAGCAACCGGAATATTTGTGGATTGGCTGTTCCGATGCGCGTGTACCGGCCAACGAAATCGTTGGCCTGTTGCCGGGCGAATTGTTCGTGCATCGCAATGTTGCAAACGTAGTCGTTCACACTGACTTGAATTGTCTGTCAGTGGTGCAGTTCGCCATCGACGTGCTCAAAGTGAAACACATCATCGTGTGCGGTCATTACGGCTGCGGCGGGATCAACGCGGTGATCAATCGCAAAGAACTGGGATTAATCGACAACTGGCTCCGTTACGTCGAAGACGTGTATTTGAAATATCGCGCGCCGCTGGATGCCATTGCCGATCCCGTTCAACGCGCCGACAAACTGTGCGAACTCAACGTGGTCGAGCAAGTAGAAAACCTGTGCCGGACCACCGTGGTGCAAAACGCCTGGAAAATTGGTCAACCCTTGGCGGTGCACGGTTGGGTTTACCGCGTCGATGACGGCATCCTGCGTGACCTCAACATCTGTCTCAACAGTGCCAACGAAATGCCCACGTTGCATGAAGCAGCGCGCCGCATCGTGACTGCAACGTAAGCGTCATCCTGATCGCGATTCGCGCGTGTCAACCAAATCACCCCTGACGCGTTATTCACCTTAAAGCGAGTCATGCATGCGTAATTTGAACACACCTGCACCGACCGATACGAAGCGCCGTTTGGACGTATTTCTCGCACAGGTTGAACGCCGCGCCTACCGCATGGCCTTGATCGCCACGCGTCAGCGCGACGACGCGCTCGACATCGTGCAGGACGCGATGTTTAAACTGGTGCGCAGCTACGCACACAAACCTGAGGCGGAATGGGCGCCGTTGTTTTATCGAGTGTTGCAAACCTGCATTCTGGATTGGTCGCGCCGCCATAAAGTGCGCAATCTGTGGCAGCGTGTGCTGGGTAGTCATGATGAGGAGGGCGAGGACCCATTTGCGCAAATGCCAGATTCAGTGCATGCGAGGCCGGATTTTCGAGTCGCCCAGAACGCAACGATGGATGCGCTTGAGCGCGCGCTGGCCGAATTGCCACTACGTCAACATCAGGCTTTTTGTTGCGCGCTAGGGAAGGCTTGGACACCGCGCAAACGGCGCAGGCTATGGGATGTTCGGAGGGCAGCGTGAAAACGCATTACTCGCGCGCGGTGCCCGCACTGCGTGAATTGCTGGAGGAACATGCATGAGCGAACCAGAAGATTTAGACCCGGCGACACGGCAGCGGGTGCGTGCCCGCCTGAATCAAGGCGCGGAGCGGTTAAATGTCTACACCGTGCAACGTTTGGCGCAGGCGCGTGCCGCTGCATTGAACGGTGAGCGTCGACAACGCCCCTGGTTGATTCCGTCTTTGGGCGCTGCGGTTGCGGCTGCGCTGGTGGTGTCCGTGACTTTACAAATGACACATGTATCTGACACAGCGCCGGTGGAAGTAGCGACGTTCGATCTTGAACTGCTCACCTCACACGATGGTTTGGATATGTATCAAGACCTGGAATTTTACACGTGGCTCGATGATGAACACGAAAAAATCTAGGTGATCTATGGAGCTTAAGATTAGCCATGAACCCCGAGTGTCGACACACGGCACCCCTTCCCCCTGCGAGGGGGAAGGGGTGCGAATCATGTCTCTCAACTCGCCGTAACGGCAATATTGAGTTTTATTCGTAATTAGGCACAACGCTGGAGCCTGGTTGCTGGTCTTGTGCGTCGCGGGCGCAGGCGCGTGAGCGCTTTAAAAACTGGCGTGATTTGCCTCCCGAAGCGCGTGAAAATATCCGCAAGCGCTTCGATAAATTTCAAAAACTGCCACCTGCGGAGCAGGAGCGCATCCGCAAGCGCTGGGAATGGTTTCGCAATTTGCCGCCGGAGCGCCGTGCTGAATTGAGCGAACGCTGGAAAAACATGACACCGGAACAGCGCAGGGAAGTAATGGAACGCCGCGAACGCAATCGCGATCTCACAGCTGAACAACGTGGTGAGCAACGCGAGCAACGTCAGCAGCAACGGCGCGAGCGGAATCAATATTCAACAGCGTAAATTGTGAGCCCGATGTCATTAAATCCCACTTGGGATGCTATTCGAATCAATGATTTTCATCGAACTGGTCTATAATCTGGTCTATAATCTGGTCTATGTTAAGATTAGGTTCCAGTAGCAGGAGAACGCGATGAAGATCGAAATTGGTTCTTATGAGGCGAAGACAAAGCTTCCTGAATTGCTGCGGCAGGTAAAAACCGGAAAAAGTTTTACCATCACCAATCGCGGCGAAGCCATCGCGGATCTGGTGCCAAGCGCAGGCATGAAGGCGAAAGACAAAGTTACGGCGGCAGAAAAGCTCAAGGCGTTCATGCTAGCCGATCCGGTACGGGGTGTTGACTTTAAAAAACTCATCACGGAGGGGCGTGAGTGAGCTTCGTCCTTGATAACTCAGTGACAATGCGTTGGTTTTTTGGTGATGGCAAGCCGCAAGAAATTACCTATGCCAGCAAGATACTTGACGCGATGAAATCCACCAACGCCGTGGTCCCCGTAACATGGGGGCTTGAGGTGGCGAACGTCATTGCCAAGGCCGAAGCAAAAGCCTGGGTGACCGAAGCGCGCAGTGGGGCATTTCTTGAAATGCTGGAAGGCGTGGATATTGACGTGGACGCCGCGACATCCGCACATGCATTGTCCGATACCCTGCAACTGGCGCGACGCTACAAGCTATCCGCGTATGATGCCTCATATCTTGAACTGGCCTTAAGGCTGGGTTTGCCGATTGCCACGCTCGATGAAGATTTGCAGAAGTCTGCAAAAAAAGCGGGTGTGAAAAGGTTTGGTTGAGGTTTGACTCGGTGGGTGCGTCAGTAGTGACATCGTTTTTTTTCCTTTCCCGATAATAGATAATTACATGACATCGGTATTGATAGCGTCGCCCGATGCGGGTCCTCAGACCAACCACGGTTGTGATTACCGCGAACGCATCGGTTCGGACGCACACGCAAAGACTCTGCTGACCTACCTCAGCCAGCGTTACCGACACTCCACTCCGGCGCAGTGGGCTGAGCATATCGCCTCTGGCCTCGTGTTGATTGATTCCTTGCCCGCAAGCCCAGAAACGATTTTGCGGCGGGGTTGTGAGTTGACCTGGCAGCGCCCGCCGTGGGTTGAGCCGGATGCGCCGCGGTCATTTTCGGTGTTGTACGAAGACGATGATTTGCTCGCAGTGGCGAAGCCTGCTGGATTGCCGACGTTGCCAGGGGCCGGGTTTTTGCAAGCGACGTTGCTGTATCAAGTGCAGCTCTACGCTCCGGATGCGGCGCCGCTACATCGTCTTGGGCGTTGGACTTCGGGTTTAGTGTTGTGCGCGCGCAATCATCTGGCCCGGACTAGTTTGATGAACCAGTGGTCCAACAAAGAAGTGGGCAAGCGTTATCGTGCGTTGGCGGTGGGATCACCGCTGTGGGATGAAATGACAATCTCCGCGCCCATTGGACCGGTGCCACACCCGTTGCTGGGTTCATTGCATGCGACCACGCTGGATGGCAAGGCATCGCTGTCGCAGGTGAGCGTGCTGGAACGTCGCGCAGACTCGTTCCTGTGCGACGTGCAGATTACGACCGGACGGCCGCATCAAATCCGGATTCATCTGGCGGCGGCAGGTCATCCGCTGGTGGGCGATCCGCTGTATCTCGTCGGTGGATTACCCGCGCGGGATTCGCAGGCGCTGCCGGGTGATCCGGGCTACCTATTACATTCTGCAGAATTAAGTTTTCGTCATCCGCGTACTGGGCAGGCGATGGTGATCGAGTCCGAGCCACCCGAGCAATTGCGTCCGCTGCAAAAGATGCGATGATTCATTTCTCGCAAAACCAAAAATGAAATCAAAACCATGTGCGGCATCTGCGGTGAACTGAAATTCGACGGCAGCCAACCTGATTTACAGGCGGTCACGCGCATGATGGGTAAACTCGCGCGGCGCGGTCCCGATCACGGCGGCAGTTTTTCCGACGGTGCACTGGCGTTTGGGCATCGACGTCTCGCGGTGATTGATCTGTCGGTGCGCGCCAATCAGCCGATGGTTGACGCGGAGTTGGGCTTGGCGCTGGTATTCAATGGCACCATCTACAACTATCCCGAGCTGCGTAAAGAATTACAGGCGCGCGGTTATCATTTTTTTTCCGACGGTGACACCGAGGTGTTACTCAAGGCGTATCACGCCTGGGGTGCTGCGTGTGTTGAAAAGTTGCGCGGGATGTTCGCGTTTGCGGTTTGGGACATGAACCAGCGCAGTTTATTTTTGGCGCGTGATCGGTTTGGCATCAAGCCGTTGTACTACAGTCTTGACACAAAGCGTTTGCGTTTTGCTTCCAATATGCAGGCACTGCTCGCTGCGGGTGAAGTGGATACCTCCATCGACGCGGTCGCACTGCATCATCAATTCACATTGCACGCGGTGGTGCCCGCGCCACATACCATCCTCAATGGCGTGCGCAAGTTGGCTCCGGCGACGACCTTGACATTTGATCGGCGCGGACACGTGACCGAGCAGTGCTATTGGCAACTGCAAGCTCAACGTCCTGCACAGGAATGCTCCGAGGCTGACTGGATTGAAGCGCTGCGTGCCAAGCTCAAGGAAACTGTCGACCGTCATCGCATGATTGCCGATGTGCCGGTGGGCGTGTTGCTGTCGGGCGGTTTGGATTCCAGTTTGCTGGTCGGTTTGCTGGCCGACCACGACGTCACGAATCTGCATACGTTTTCCATCGGCTTCGAAGATGTGCCGGAAGAAAAAGGCAGCGAGTTTGAATATTCTGATCAGGTTGTCGCTCATTTCAAAACCCGGCATCACAAGTTCACGATTCCAAATCGAGATGTGTTGGCGCGCTTGCCGGAAGCGGTGGCGCAAATGGCTGAGCCGATGGTGTCGCAGGATGCGGTGGCGTTTTACTTGTTGGCCGAACGTGTCGCGCGCGAAGCCAAGGTGGTGCAAAGCGGGCAGGGCGCCGACGAAGTGTTCGGCGGCTATTTCTGGTATCCGCGCATGGATGCCGAAGTGGGGAGCGATCTCGACAAATTCCGCAAACACTACTTCGACCGCAGTCACGCCGAATTTCTGGAAACCGTGACGCCCGACTATCGCGGTGCCGATCATACCGCAGCGCTGATCGAACGCTTGCTGGCCGCACCCGGTGCCGACAGCTTCATCGACCGGGTGCTGCGCATGGATGCGACGACCTTGCTGGTGGATGACCCGGTCAAGCGCGTCGACAACATGACCATGGCGTTTGGCCTGGAAGCGCGCGTGCCGTTTCTGGATCATGAGTTGGTGGAGCTGGCTGCGCAGATGCCGCCGGAGCTGAAGCTCAAGTCGGGTGGCAAGCACGCGCTCAAAGTGATTGCGCGCGGTTTGATTCCAGACGGTGTGATCGACCGGCCGAAAGGCTATTTCCCGATGCCAGCGCTTAAATACGTGCGTGGCGAATTCCTGGATTTCATGCGTAATGTGCTTAATTCTACTGCTTGCCGCGAGCGCGGTGTGTTTGATCGTGCTTATGTTGACAAATTACTCGCGGCGCCCGAACGGTACATGACGCTTCTGCAAGGTAGCAAGTTGTGGCATTTAGCGTTGCTGGAGTTTTGGTTGCAGGTGAATGTGGACGGCGCATGACGCGCCGCCGCCACAATTGTTTACTGATCCTTGGCTTTAGCTCATTGACTAATTCCCGCAATATATTCTGTGTAGTTTTATCGGAAATTGCGGACTAAACTCTTTGTTCCGCGCATGGGTTCAAGCGCAAAGTTATTGATAACCGAGGTGTAATTGCGATGGAAGTGACTGAGCGTATCCGCAAGATTTTAAATGACAGCCCTGTGATCCTTTTCATGAAAGGCACGCCCCAATTTCCGATGTGCGGTTTTTCCAGCCGCGCCTCTCAGGCACTTAAAGCCTGCGGCGTTCCGTACGCGTACGTGAACGTGCTGGAAGATTCCGAAATTTACGAAGCCCTGCCCAAGTTTGCAGACTGGCCCACCTTCCCGCAGGTCTACATCAACGGCGAATTGATCGGCGGTTGTGATATCACGCTGGAGCTGTATCAGAAGGGTGAATTGCAAAAGATGACACAAGGCGCCGTGGCGAAAAAATCCCAGTCCGCCTAAATCATTTGGTGCTGTAAAAGAAAACGCCTCGATGGCTGAGCCATCGAGGCGTTTTTATTTATCTCCCGAAACGAGCGCCCGGCTTAATCGAATTCGAGTGGCTGCGGCAGACCAATTTTATTCACAATGGTGCAGAACAGTTGCGCCGTGCGCTCAGCGTCATACAGCGCAGAGTGGGCTTGGGTTTCGTCCCACTCGAGCCCGGCGGCGCGCACGGCGCGTGATAACACCGTCTGCCCATAAACCAATCCGCCCAGTGTCGCGGTATCAAATGTCGAGAACGAATGAAACGGATTTTCGGTGATGCGCGTGCGTTCCACTGCCGCTTTCAAAAAACCCAGATCGAAAAACGGATTGTGCCCGACTAAAATTGCACGTGAGCAATTGGTTTCACGCACTGCCTTGCGCACCGGATCAAAAACTTTTTGCAACGCCTCGGATTCATGCACCGCCATGCGGAACGGATGGAAAGGATCAATCTTGTTGAATGCGAGCGCCGCTTCGTCAAGATTAGCCCCCTCGAACGGCCGCACATGACAGGAAATTTTTTCGGCGATATGTAGTGTGCCGCGGTCGCCCATGCGCAAAGTGATCGCAGCGATTTCCAGCAACGCATCGGTTTGTGCATTGAAACCGGCTGTTTCCACATCAATGACAACGGGAAGAAAACCGCGAAAGCGTTTAGAGATTACAGGCTTTTCGTATACGTACGACATAGTAGCTGGCGGCCCGTCGAACTTAGGATAGTGGGAAGCTAGGATAGTCCAATGATATTCAATTAGCGACGCAGCGTTTTTCAGTTTTGATTTTGTTGCGCAGCACTACACAGGAGCACTGCCACCGATGTTGCATCGCAGCCGACAATTTTTCCTCGTGGTTTTAGGATTGTGGTTTGCGACGTTGACGTACACGACCCACGCGGCGACCGAACAAAAAGGCGTGTTGTGGAAAATCGAACGCGATGGTGTAAAGCCCAGCTTTCTGTTTGGCACCATGCATTCCGAAGATGAGCGTGTGTTGAAAATCGCACCTGAAGTGCAACGCGTGTTTGACGCCAGCAGCAGCTTTACCATGGAAGTGGTGCTCGACACTCAAGCCATCAGCGAAACCGCACAAGCGATGGTATTCAGCGACGGCCGCAATTCGAAGACCGTGTTAGGCAACGATTTGTACAACAAAATTGTACCGCTGATGGCACAACACAGCGTTCCAGAAATGGTGTTGCCGAGCTTTAAACCCTGGGCGATTTTTCTGACCTTGAGCATGCCTCCCGCAAAAACCGGCGTGTTTCTCGACAGCGCGTTATACGACGCGGCGCTCGTGCAAAAAAAGGCCGTGCATGGGCTGGAGACAGTGCAGGAACAATTGAGCATTTTTGATCGCTTGACCATGGACGAACAATCTCAGTTGGTCGTCGACGCGGTGAAGCATGCCGGTGAACTCAAAGCCGTGTTTGAAGAAATGATCGGTATCTATCTCAAGCGCGATCTGGCCGGATTGCAGGCGCTCAACGATAAATACACTGCATCCGATGACTCCAAGCTGGAGCAGAAGCTGATGGCCGAGCTGATCGACATACGTAATCTGCGCATGGTTGAACGCATGACGCCGCGTTTGAAAGAGGGCAAGGCGTTTATCGCGGTGGGCGCGTTGCACTTACCGGGTGAGCATGGCTTGTTAAAGTTGCTGGAAAAGCAGGGCTATCGCGTAAGTGCCGTGTATTGAGTGATTCACCCGCACAAAAAAACGGGCCCCGAATCGCTCCGGGGCCCGTTGCTGTGATAAATGTCTAAACGTGGTCAGCTACAGATGTTTGCATCTTCGCAGCTCTTGAACGTTTGATCGACGGTACCGTCGCTGCCGTTGTCGATCTCGACGCCGCCGGTGGCGGTGTATCTCACAGTGACCACCGCGCTTCCGGAGATTGCGAGCTTGCCGGCAATGGGGCAAGAATCGAATTCGCTATCGTCCACAACTTGAACAATATCCTCGATCGTTGCGAAGGTGAGCGAGCCGGTAAAGCAAGACGATTTGACATCCATAGTTCCGGTCAGAGTGGTGCGTGTAGTCTTCTGCTGCGCTGCCGTATCCATGCTCGTTACCGAGTGCATTACCAAGTTGGTTGCCGTCATCGACATATTGTTGACATTGTTGAGGTGGTCGGTCCATTCGATTGCGCCATTCTCAGTGATCGTGACGTCGGTCAGCATGCAATCGCTGCCAAGCTTGGCGATCATAACTTCGCTCAGGTCAGTTGCCTTCAGCATGAAATCGTGAGTAGCCACACCTGCCGAATATCCCTTGATCCGGAACTCGCCGTCCATGTTCATGGTTGAATTTGGGTAGCCAATGTTGTTGTCGATACTGTTGCACAAAAGGCCAGTGTTTGTGCCCTTGACGTTGCCCATGATCGACATTTCAAATACCGGCATTGCCATTGCCCCACTCATCATCATCGATTGGCGGTAAACATAGGGCTTTTGCGCGGTGCCTGCTTCGAGAGTGAACGTGATGCCATCAGCCGATTCAACCGACGTGATGGTAATCGTGCCGTCTTCAAAAATTTTCATGTCGCCGTCGGTGTACTCGCAGTTTTCATATACCCGTGTGTCACCGGTAACGGTTACTGTTCCGGTTGTACAGGTTGGTGTTGGTGGCATAACACCTTGTGCGGTTGTTGCGCGTGCGTTTATTGCTTTCGTATTTGCACTGCGCTGAAAGCGCGCTACCGCTGCATTAAGCCCTTGCTCCGGTGCAGAAACCGACGTTGTCGATGCAGCGGCAACCGCTCTGTGTGATCCCGCTATCCCTCGCACCTGCAATCCCGTGGTCGCTACGTTCAGCGCTTGTGCCGTTAGCGGCGCCGCAGCCCGCGCCGATTTGGTTGCGCCACTGCTGTTGCTATCGCTGCTGCCGCCGCAACTCGCCAACAACGCGATGCCCGCCGAAACTGCCGTTGCTAATGCCACTATTTTCCAGTTACGCATGATTTCCTCCATTGGTTTTTTTGCCAGCAACTCAAGAAACGTTCCGTCGCATGAGACCGTGTTTGCGCACCCGTAAACAGTGAAAATTATCAGAATGTGGACACGGCTCACAAACACGGACTTCGCTGGCGTGAAGCCACGCATGATGCGGGCTGCTGTCTTAACCAACGCTTAAAAAATGCAACGAGCTGTGTGCTACATAGTGGCAGAGTGGATGCGATCTATTGCCTGAGCTTCCAGCTCATCTGTTCCCCCGCGCGCAACGGCACCAGCATACGGTCGCCGAGCGGTAATTCCTGCGGGACCGTCCACGTGGATTTTTCCAGCGTGATTTTTGCGGTGTTGCGCGGCAGTCCGTAAAAATCTGCGCCGTAAAAACTGGCGAAAGCTTCCAGCCTGTCAAGCTTGTGCACCTGCTCGAACGCTTCGGCGTACAACTCCAACGCCGTGTGTGCGGTGTACATGCCCGCACAGCCGCAGGCGGATTCTTTGGCGGCTTTGGCGTGCGGCGCGCTGTCGGTGCCCAGGAAAAATTTTGGATTGCCGCTGGTGGCGGCTGCGATCAAAGCTTCGCGATGCGTTTCGCGTTTCAGTACCGGCAGGCAGTAATAGTGTGGCCGCAGGCCGCCGGTGAATATCGCGTTGCGGTTGTAGAGCAGATGATGCGCGGTGATGGTCGCGGCGATGTTCGGCCCGCTGTCGAGTACAAATTTCACTGCGTCGTGGGTGGTGATGTGTTCCAGCACCACGCGCAAATCCGGAAAGCGCACCATCAGCGGCGCAAGTTGCGTGTCGATAAATGCGCGCTCGCGGTCGAACACATCCACGTGGGGGTCGGTGACTTCGCCGTGCACCAGCAACGGCATACGCAAGCGTTGCATGGTTTCAAACACGGCATAACAGCGGCTGAGCTGCGTGACGCCCGCATCTGAGTGCGTGGTCGCGCCCGCCGGGTACAGTTTCACGCCATGCACAAAGCCGCTGGCCCTGGCGCGTTCGATTTCCTGTGCAGGAGTGTTGTCGGTCAGGTACAGCGTCATCAGCGGGTCAAAGCGTGACTGTTTCGGCAACGCGGCAAGAATGCGTTCGCGATAGGCACGTGCGAGTTCAGTGGTCGTGACCGGCGGTTTCAGATTCGGCATCACGATGGCGCGCGCGAACTGGCGCGCGGTATCGGGCAGCACCGCAGCGAGCGCGACTCCGTCACGCAGGTGCAGGTGCCAGTCGTCGGGTTGGGTGAGTGTGAGGGTTTGCATAGGAAGTTATTCTATTCGAATTGCGAGCAGTTGATACTTTCGCTGCGCGCGAAGCCATCATCTCCTCCCCCTGCAAGGGGGAGGGAGTGTTTTCTATCGCCAAGAGAGGGTATTACAATTTTTTAATTTCATAGATTACGGTGTACACGTTGGCACCGTTGTTAGGAGGTTATTAACGCAGCAGCGGCGCTAAATGTGGCCAGACATTCTCCAGCAAACGCGGCTGCGCCTCCGCGCGCGGATGGATACCGTCGCCCTGAATCAAATCCGGATTCAGCGCGACACCCTCGAGCAAAAACGGCACCCGCGCAATATCCAACTGTTTCGCAAGATCGGCGAATACTGCTTCAAAACTCCTGGTGTAAGGCAGGCCATAATTCGGCGGAATGCGCATGCCGACCAACAGCACGCGCGCATGCGCATCGAGACTCTTGGTAATAATTTTGCTGAGATTGCTGCGCATCTCCTTGATCGGCAGGCCGCGCAAGCCGTCGTTCCCGCCGAGTTCCACCACGACCACGGCCGGGTTATGCGTGCGCAGTGCGGCGTCGATGCGGCCCAGTCCGCCGCGTGTGGTGTCACCGCTGAT
>JANMQQ010000165.1:0-18988 GCA_031370545.1 Gammaproteobacteria bacterium | reverse complement strand
CGCGGGTGACTTCTTGACAAATACCCAACCCGTCATGCATGGCTATCCGATCAGTAGTGCCGGGTGGGACTACAACCTGGTGCGCTGGCTCGAACGCGAAGGCTATGACCTGTCGTACATCACGAGCCTCGACACCCATCGGTCTGCTGAATTGTTAAAGACGCACAAAGCGTTCTTGTCCGCCGGGCATGATGAATATTGGTCATGGGCCATGCGCGAGAACATCGAAACTGCGCGGGATGCCGGTGTGAATCTGGCATTTTTCGGTGCCAACGCCGTCTATTGGCAAGTGCGATTCGAAACCAGCCCGGCGACCCAAGCGGCTGACCGCGTTTTGGTCGCGTATAAGGACAAAGCCAAAGATCCTTACAGCAACGATAGTGATCCCTCCAATGATCGATTTACTACGGTTCGATGGCACAGCGAGCCCGTCACCCGCCCCGAAGATATCTTGGTTGGCATGCACTACGTGCTGGACCCTGCTGATGGCGACATTGTGATTTCCGATGCATCCCTTTGGGAGTTCCGAAATACCGGTTTGCACAATGGCTCCCACCTCACAGGTTTGCTGGGTTATGAGGTCGATGGTGCATCAAGCAATCCGCCGCCCGGGCTGGAAATTCTTGCGACATCCAAGGCGGTGGACATCGGCGATCCAAGCCACACCGCCAATTCAAATATGACGATGTATTCCACCGCGAAAGGATCGCTGGTGTTCGCCACCGGGTCGATGCAGTGGAGCTGGGGACTGGATGATTTCAACTCGCCCACCTTACGCCCATCGCGCGTGAATCCTGCCGCAGTGCAAATAATGCGGAATGTGTTGGCGCGGTTTCTCGGGGTAGATAAGTAGTCGTTGCAGGGAAACTTCACGTGTTTTTCAACCCTATGTGGATTGCTTCGATGGCAGGGTTGGAAATGTCAAGCTTGAGGTAAATTGAGCCCGACGTAAGTGACGATGGTTCGCACGCCGATGCCAAGTGCTGCGGCCGAGATCAACCCGGGGTGACGGGGCACTCCTGCACGCAGATGAAACGGATATTGGCCGCACCATTTTATGTAACTACGATTAATCCACATGAAATATGCATGGGACGAAGATAAGCGGGCGGCTAATCTCGCCAAACACGCGTGGATTTTATCGGCGAGCAAGAGTTCGACTGGGAGCGCGCTTGTGATCGCCCGACATCATTACGGCGAACCACGTTTCCGCGCTCAAGGTCTCATTCACGGCAGACTCCATGAACTGGTGTTCACGCCGCGCAACAATGTGGTACGAATTATCAGTCTGCGCAAAGCAAACCCACGCGAGGTGCATGAATATGAAAAAACGCAAACCTAAGCAGATACCAAAGGAAGACTGGAAAGCCGTCGACAGCCCGGCGTGGAGCAAGAAAGATTTCGCGCAAGCGCGGCCTGCGCGCGAAGTCGTGCCGCACATCGTGGAAAACTACCGCCGCACGCGCGGCCGCCCACCCAAAGTTGATCCCAAAATTTCCACCACCGTGCGCTTCGACGCCGACATCATCAAAGCCTTCCGCGCCACCGGACCCGGCTGGCAAACGCGAGTGAATGACGCGCTGCGAGATTGGCTGAAAAAACGCGCAAAATCACGCGCCGCGTAAGTTGAATAAAAGCAAGCGTAATGGATGGCGTGTGCACGCTGATGACGCGAAAGGGCCCCCTGAGCTGCGCGAAAACTACGGCTTCGCGCGCAAAGACCTGGTGAAAATGGCCGGTGCGTTGGCCGCCCATCGGGTCGAGCTATGCAGTCAATGGAGAAAAATTCATGAGCATTACTGACGCTGTCGTTGAGGCAGCCAACCAGCGGGCCGCTGCGAAGAAAACCGCTTTCCCGGCGGTGGTTTCGGTGCGCTATGACCGCCGCGTGGCGCGCATCGTTATCGCACTCGCCTCTGGACTGGAATTGGCGTTCTCACCCAAGCATGCGCAAGGGTTGGAAAACGCCCATCCGGCCGACCTACTGGATGCGCAGATAACACCCTCTGGTTTGGGTGTGCACTTCCCGCGTCTGGACGCAGACCTTTACCTCCCGGCACTGCTGGAGGGCTTCCTGGGTTCCAAGCGTTGGATGGCCGCCGAGATTGGGAAAATCGGCGGCACGACCTCGACCAAGGCAAAATCGGCGGCCGCGCGCCGGAATGGGAAATTGGGTGGCCGACCAAAGAAACCGAAACGTTTGATCGCCGCCTGATTGGATTCGCGTACTTTAGCTATCCGTTTCTATAAACGGACTATGTAACGAACTGGCGCTTTCGGCCAACGCTCGACAATCGAATTTGGTGTGGCCGTGCAAGACCTGACCCTGACGTTCGCCCATCGCGCATGAATCCTGCCGCAGTGCAAATAACCCGGAATGTGTTGGCGCGGTTCCTCGGGGTAGATAAGTAGCTATTTCTGCAAAAAATGAGCGAGGACGGGGCCGCCGGAATGGGGAGGCCGTTGGCACGAAATCGATCGCGACAAAATCCGTAAGTGCGCACCCTAATGGAAATTAGGTTGGGCGATCAACGAAACTAGAAGAGCTAATCAATGCCTGATTGAATTTGCAGACTCTGAGCAATACGCTCCCATAAAGGGGATATGTAGCGAACTGGCGCTTTCAGCCAACACCCGACATTCGAAGTTGGTAAGTCCTAGCAAGGTCTGCCTCTGACGTTGCTCGCGAGACAACTTTACTTCCATAGAATGCTCGACTAGTATTTTTCATTTAAGGTCTATAGGGGTCGTGACGTTACATAAAGTGTATTATGCGAAGTGACGTTGTAGCGCCAAAGCAGTAATGTCCGCTTTTAGGGGGCAAAGTGCGTCTCGTTCCAAAACACAAGGGGTTCGTACTTGACAAAATGATCCTGTCAGTGACTGGAATTCTGAAGTGGTGCTTCTCATAGTCGATGTCAGTGCCTCCACCTACATCTCGGTACGAAAAGAGTTGTTTGAAAAACATTGTGTGAAATTCCCAGTATCCAATTTGCCTGGGCTGGTTGTATTCGGTGATGCCTGGATATTACTGGAGGACTTTGGCCATGAACTAATTAGCAAAGTGGTTCGTGGATACCAAGATACGCACGAAATCATCGTGGAACGTGAAAATGAAAATGAAAAAGGCACGGCATGGCTTCAAGATATCTATGATGTCAACGTGCCAACGGTCAGTCTCAACCGCGCACATGATTTCTGGCAGCAATTAAACCGTGCAAAAGGTTTACATATCTAATTGGAGTAGAAAATGAAAACTATCTGGAAGAAACCCGGGATATATGCCTTTGGACTTGTGGCTACTGTTTTGCTTCTTTTGAGTCATCAAGCATACGCATTGGATGCGTTGTCTACGATTGTCCCCAGTCCTGTTATAACAACCCCACTTGGTGAGGAGAAAGTAACGGCCACGGACACTATCCACGCGATAATGAAGTCACTGACAGGCACTACGGAAATGCCTAAATTGGGAATTATTCCGTTAACTCTTGCCGGGACTGTCCTGTTACGAAACGGAAGCATTAATCCCGTTATTGAGGCGAAATCGAAGGAGCCAGTAGTAGAATATGAAATACGCGGCAAAAAAACGTATCTTACTGCTAGTTGGAAGCTCATGTTCCAATCGGCGCCGAGTGCCGGCGAGGCGACTGATGTCGCCGATACAATACGGTTAGATCCCGGCGTCGGTTCATTTAATGGATCAGGGCGCTACGTAATTTATTTTTCAGAGAATTACGGATTCGACGTTAGAGGGGGGATAAATGTTTCGTATCAAAGTGCGCAATTTACAAGCAGCGATAAATCGTCGGCGACGGCGGAAATCAGCAAAACGGATTTTGGAATAGTAACTCCCGAGTTGACTGCGGGCGCATATCTTGGGTCTATATATCTCGGGTACAAATGGCGTTACTACAGTACATTTGGCGGAGATAATAACAATGAGGTAGCGAAGGATGTCGACTCGAGCGTCTCCCACACCGTGGTTGCAATAGTGTCATTTGCAGAAGATAGTAAAGATGATAGTAAAAAGGTCAGCGGCCCATATTTTTTAGAACTTAGGTACACAAAATCCCCTGGCAGCGGCGACGCTTTTTCTGCGGCGATAACAAAAGCGTTCAGCGCCCCATGATTCCCGTGTAAGGCGGCCATGTCAGCCCCAAATAAAAATGTCCGCGTTCCTGCAAAGTAGGGAAGTCGGGGTCAGGTCTTGCACGGCCACACCAAATTCGAATGTCGGGTATTGGCCGTGAGCACGCCATCGCGAACCCATAGGTAAATCGCATTACGGTCCTGGCGTCACGTACGGGCTCTTTCACTATCAACAAACACACCATAGCAAGCTCCGCATAACGCACGTTCGCATATTATTTTTGGCTCAAAGTTCATGCGACAAAACCAACAACGCAGCTGGCCCGATATTTCGTTTAAATGTGACCCGCAGCAGTGTCTGTTGTTATCTTTTCATCCCGCCAGACTAATGTATAACGCCTGGGTTTCCGTATCTCGCCCAGTCAATTGAAGGTTTAAATAAAAACGTAATTCACGGGGATAGCTGAGCGGTTTTGTGCCGCGTGACTATTTTTTTACGATCAAACGAATATGAAATATCTTGAGAAAGATCACAGGAATTCCCGGCTGATTCTCAATCGCTACGAAACGTGCCCTTGATCAAGTGTTAACGACTTTGTTCCCGTGAAGGAAAGTCTGCGGGAATAAAATTCGCGCCGCGCCGGTATTGCATTGTGATGGCACCAAATCTGGCGCCTCTCACCGGAGGTAATCACATGATTACAGATACTAACCGCAGGGATTTTCTTAAATTGGCTGGCTTAGGCGGAGTTGTATTCGCATCGAGCCTCGGCTCTTGGGGCCGTGCCCTGGCTGCGGCAGAGCAGGACTTTTTCTTCGTGCAGTTGACAGATACCCATTGGGGTTTTGAGGGTCCAGCCAACCCCGAAGCCAAGAACACGCTGAAGCACGCTATCGCGGCGGTGAACGCGCTCAAGCGCCAGCCCGATTTCATCATGTTCACCGGCGACCTGATCCATGGTGCTAAGGATGATACGGTGCGCCGTCAACGCATGACGGAATTCAAAGCCATCGTTGCCGAACTTAAAGTCAAGGATGTGCGCTTTATCCCTGGTGAGAACGATGCCGGGCTCGATAATGGCGAGATGTACAAGGCCATGTTTGGCGTCAGCAACTACAGCTTTGATCACAAGGGCGTGCATTTCGTCGCGCTCGATAATGTCTCGGATCCCAACGGAATGATCGGGGAAAATCAGCTGCAATGGCTGCATGACGATCTGGCCCGGCACGACAAGATGCAGCCGATTGTCGTGTTCGCGCATCGCCCGTTATTCGATCTCTATCCTGCGTGGGACTGGGCGACCAATGATGGCGCCAAGGCGATTGATATTCTGACGCCGTACGAGAATGTGACGGTGTTCTATGGGCATATCCATCAAGAGCACCATCAGATGACCGGAAAAATCGCGCATCACTCGGCGCAATCGTTGGCGTGGCCGTTCCCGCCCGCGGGCTCGCAGCCGAAGCGAACGCCGGTCGCCTGGGACCCGGCCCATCCGTTCAAGGGTCTGGGCTTTACATCCGCGCAAACCGAAGGCAACGGGTTCAAACCCGCCACCACGCAGATTTCTTAATCACGCCACGGATACGCCGGACGCACTGGATTCCCGAAGATCGGGACGAGCACGCTGCGCTCGGCGGTTACGTCCTCATCGCCCTATTCATCTGGCCCGATGAAGTTTGATGTCAACCTGTGGCTTTAAACTTGTTCAGGAGCGTAAACGAAGCATCTCTTCCCCCTGCAAGGGGGAAGGAGAGGATGGGGGTGATCGAAAATACCGTGTGCTTGCACACCCCCATCCCAACCTTCCCCCTTGCAGGGGGAAGGAGCTCTGAATATCGTGCCAAACAATAAAGTTTGATCAAGCACACATCGCACCTACGACTTCAAACTTAATCAGACCGGATCAATAGGAAATTCATGTCATGAGACTTTCCAGATTATTCACAAAACTGTTTCTCGTCATCGGAATCTTCGCGGCAACGGAAGTGCGCGCGGCTGACGCGGAGTCGATCACACGCGGCAAGTATCTTTACGATGCAGCAGATTGCTACAGCTGCCATGGTGGTCCCCGGGGCGGCAGTGTCCCTGCTGGCGGCACCAAACTCCCTTCGGGCGGTCTGGGGCTCGACACACCTTTCGGCACATTCCGGTCCCCCAACATCACGCCCGACCAACAGCACGGTATTGGCGCCTGGAGTCTGGCGGAGTTCAAGAACGCACTGCGCAACGGTATCGGGCGCAAGGGCGAGTATCTCTTCCCGGTGTTTCCCTACACCTCGTACAGCAAGCTTACCGATCGCGACATGGAAGATATGTACGCCTACATCATGACCCTGCCTGCCGTAGCGCTGCCCAATAAACCACACGAAGCGCAGCCGCCTTTCAGTTGGCGCGCGCTACTCATTTTCTGGCGTGAATTATTCTTTACCGCCGGACCGGTCGCGACCGAACCGGCTCAGGGAGAAGAATGGAACCGTGGCAATTATCTGGTTCACGCAGTCGCGCATTGCGAGGAATGCCATACCCCGCGCAATTTTCTGGGCGGGCTCACGTTGAGTAAATCCTTCTCCGGCAATATTGGCGGGCCCGACAAGCAGAATGCGCCGAACATTACTTCAGATGTCAAGACCGGGATCGGCAGTTGGTCGATTGCGGATATCGAGCAGCTGCTCAAGACCGGGATAACACCCGAGACGGATTTTATCGGCTCCGGCATGAAGGCGGTGGTGCAGGGAACTTCAAAGCTCACCGATGCCGACCGTCACGCCATGGCGGTTTACCTGAAAAGCATAGCGCCGATCCATGTCGATCTCCCGCCGCCGAAACTGGCTTTGCAGAGCAAATGAATTTTTCTACCGGCTTGGAATAAACCAACCACAACGCCTGTTCACTCCCTTGTAGCCCGTTTCATAACGGGCTTATTTCCTATCTTTGTTTTTCAATCGCAATGTCATCAGGAGAACAACATGAACACACAACGTAATATTTCACAGCGTCTGTCGAATCTGGTGTTGCTAAGCTGCGCCGGGTTGGCCTTAGCCAGCACCTGCGCAACGGCGGATGACGACAAGCCCGTCACGGTAAAAATGTTCGCGCCCGCAAATGGCGATCATGCCGGTATCGGCGGTCGCGGCTGGTTTGTGGATTTGGCACTGAACTATGACAAACCGCTCGCCAACACAGGCTTCAGCGGTTTCCAGCTCACTGGCCCGGCCGGGCACAACAACGTTGCGCCGATGCCCGGAACATTTTCAGCGGGTGCGGACGACCGTCTGCCTGGCTTGGTAGTGTTGCTCAGCACCACCACCGTAGGTGCCGGGTCGTGTCAAAATATTGCCAACCTGTTCAACCTCACCGGCGTGACGAACTCGGACGCAGAAACCACCGAGCTGTGGGACACCTGGATTGTCGGTGCGCCCAACTTCGGCGTAAACACCGCGAGCACGATTTACGTTGCCGTGGTGAACGATTTGAACGGTGACGGCATCTATAACGACGCACCCAATGTTATCGCCGACAGCAACGGCGACGGCGTGTGCGACAAGAAAGATCTGAAAGCACTGGGCGTGGTGTCCAACATCGCCAAAGCGGAATTCTTCATCAATCCGTAACCGCGATGAGATTTACGGCGGGCGACTCCTTACGGAAAGGAGCAGCGCCCGCCGCCTCATTTAGTCAAGACAAGGAGCCATTATGAAATTCCTACTATCCAAATTGGCCTATGCGAGTGTGCTTATTTCTGCGTTCATGAGCAGTGCAGCCAACGCTGAATTTCCCGACATCGGACCGTTGCCTCCCGTCACGCCTAACCCGGAAAACCTGCCGACTCCGGAGCGCATAGCGCTGGGCAAAGCCTTGTTCTTTGATAACCGTGTTTCCGGCAACGGCACCATGAATTGCAGCACCTGCCACATCCCGAAATTGGGGTGGACCTTGCCAACGCCGTTCTCCATTGCCAACACCGGCTTTGTCGAGCGGCGTAATCCGCCCACACTGATTAACGTTGGGTATAACAAGGCGTTCATCTGGGACGGGCGTGCACCCAGTCTCGAAAAGCAAGCCATTGGGTCCATCACCAATCCGGTCCACAAGGGCCAGGACATGGCAAAATTGATAACGGTCTTGAATCAGGATCAGAACATCGTCGCGATGTTTAAAGCCGCCTACAACAGCACGCCCAACCCCGACGATGTCGGCAAGGCCATGGCGGTATTTCAACGGCACACCTTGATCAGCGGTGACAGCGACTTTGATCGCTATATGAAGGGCGACAAAAAGGCGTTAAGTGCTTCCGCTGTGAACGGCATGGCTTTATTCAAAGGCAAAGGCGGCTGCATCCAATGCCACAACGGTCCCAATTTTACCGATAGCGATTTTCACAATACCGGTTTGAAACGCAACGCGATCTTCGATGAACCGCAGTACCAGGAGATTTTGAAATTCGACGCCAAACGCATGAAGCTTGAAGAATGGGAAACCATCAAAGACGATTCCGGCCGCTATCTGGTAACGCATAAAAAGGAAGACTGGAAAAAATTCAAGACCCCGTCCCTACGCAACATCGCCGACACACACCCGTACATGCACGATGGCCGTTACGAAACTCTGGATGAAGTGATCGAGCACTATGATCGGGGTGGTGACAGCACCGAGAATCAAGACGCGCGCATCAAACCGCTGAAGCTCAGCACACAGGAAAAAGCCGAGCTCAAGGCATTCTTGATGGCGCTGCGCGGTGAGTTGCCTAACGTGGAATGATGGTTGTTCACCGGCATGTAAGGAAAAGCGCCGATCCCCGACTCATTCTGGTAGCCGGGGTGGAATGCGTTTGAAATTCCGGCGCAGTGCGCGCCGGAATTGCGGAACACCGCTTAAATTACCGTGCCGCCTTTCGCTGTGCAGTCGGTTTTGGTCAGCGCAAGAAAGCCTTTACCCTTGCAACTATTTTGACCTTTGCAGTCATTGCTCGCGCTCTTGCATGCGGTTTGTCCTTTGCACGCATTGACGCCAGCGCAATGGACCTTGGCTTCCATCGCGCTGCTTTGCTCCATCATGGCGCCATTTTTTTCCATCGCGCCGCCGTTGGCGCATCCCGCCAGTAACAATCCCGCTGCCGCAGCGGCCAGCGCAGTACCAGACAATCTAAGAACAGCACTCATGATAAATCTCCTAAGGTTGTGGTCTCGACAAGCAGCGTGCGACCTGCGCATCACGCCCATATCACGTGAAAATCACATTTTCGTCACGCGCACAGCACGGTGGCCACGTGATGCTTTTGTGATGATTTCGCTTCTATCATGCGTGCGATGAGTGACGGGTTGAGCTCCTTATGCAGCAGAGAATTTTAGTAATTGAAGACAATCGTGACCTGGCGCAATTGCTGGATCTGCATTTGCGTGATCTGTCGTATCGCGTGGAGTTAGCGCACGACGGCAAAGCAGGTTTGACCAAGGCCACTGCAGAAAGCTACGACCTCGTCATTCTCGACTTAATGTTGCCGGGGCTCGATGGCCTGGAAATCTGCCGCCGCTTGCGGCGTGCCGAAACTTACGTGCCGATCCTGATGTTGACTTCAAAATCATCGGAGCTTGATCGGGTGTTAGGGCTGGAGATTGGCGCGGATGATTATGTGACCAAGCCATTCAGCATTCAGGAGCTGATGGCACGTGTGAAAGCAATATTCCGTCGCAGCGAAAGTTTGCACACGGGCGCGTCGTCGGAGGGCGCTGGCAAAGTTCTGCACGCGCGCGACCTGAGCATCGACCTAGACAAAAGAAGTGTCATGCTCAGAAACCGCGCAATGGAATTGACCGTGAAAGAATTCGATTTGCTGTCGCACTTCGCATTGCACCCCGGCCGTGTGTACACCCGCGCGCAACTGCTTGACCAAGTGTGGGGCTACGGCCACGACGGCTATGAACATACTGTTAATTCTCACATCAACCGTCTGCGCGCCAAGATCGAAAGCAACCCCGCACAGCCCGGTTACATCCTCACCGTGTGGGGCGTGGGCTACAAATTTGCGGAAGCGGAGCCGGTATAGTCCTCCCCTCCATATTTTCAAGGAGGGGTGCCCCGTAGGGGTGGGGTGGTTGCAGTTGGTGTATGAGAACGTTGGATAACCACCCCGTCCGCTGCGCGTCCACCCCTCCTCGAAAATGAGGAGGGGAGTTACTAACTATGTATGTGTAGCGGATTACATCCTCGGTGTGGGACTAGGTTACAAAATTCACAGAAGCAGAGTCGGCATGAGTTGCTCGCTTACCCCTCCCCTCCTTATTTTCAAGGAGGGGTGCCCCGTAGGGGTGGGGTGGTCTCGGTTGGCATCATGAGAACTGTTGAACAACCACCCCGTCCGCTGCGCGTCCACCCCTCCTCGAAAATGAGGAGGGGAGTTAGCGGCTAGGTCGGGAACGATTTACATACAAAGCAAATTACTAAATATCTCCGAGGCACACATTCAGTCATGTTCCGCTCCCTCTATTCAAAACTTGCTGCGGTGTTGCTTGGATTACTTACCATCGTCGGCGTATTAGCCGTCGTATTAAGCGTGCTCTCCGCTGGACGCTACCAGCAGGAGGTGAATCAAAAACTCAACCGCGAACTGGCTGACCACATCGCTGCGGAGAAAACTTTGATTCGCGACAAGCTGGTAAATCAAGCAGCGCTCGAAGACGTGTTTCACATGATGATGGTGATCAATCCGGCCATCGAATTTTACCTGCTTGATCCACAGGGGGCGGTGCTTGCCTATTCCGCCGAGCCCGGCAAGGTGAAGCGCGAGCGCGTCGATCTTGAGCCGGTGCGTCGTTGGCTGACAGGCTCCGCGACTTTGCCGTTGCAGGGCGATGATCCGCGTGATCTGCAAGGGCGGAAAGTTTTTTCCGCCGCGCGTATCGGTACGCCGGAGAAAACCGAAGGCTATCTTTACATTATTCTAGGCGGCGAGGATTACGACAATGTCGTGCAAACGCTAGCGGGTAGCTACATTCTCAAGGTCGGAGCATGGATGCTGGCAGCGGTCTTGGCGATGTCGTTGTTTGCGGGCTTGTTACTGTTCGCGCTGCTCACTGGAAAATTGCAGCACCTCGCGGTCGCAATGCGCGTATTCAAACCCGGCGAGCGCCCGGCGCTGGCGTTCACGCCGCGCGCGGACGGCGATGAAATCGACCGTCTTATGATTGCGTTCCGTGACATGGCGCAACAGATCAATACCCAGGTCGAGACACTTAAAAATACCGATCACTTGCGCCGCGAACTGGTGGCCAACGTGTCGCATGATTTGCGCACGCCGTTGGCCACGTTGCACGGCTACATCGAAACCTTGCTATTAAAAGACGACAAACTCGATGCGCAACAGCGCCGCGAATATCTTGAAATCGCGATCCTGCATTGCTCGCGGTTGAACACGCTCGTCAGTGAATTGTTCGAGCTCGCGCGCCTGGATGCACAGGAAACCAAGCTCAATCGCGAGCCGTTCAGCTTGCCGGAATTGGTGCAGGACACCGTGCAGAAATTCCAACTCAGCGCGCGCGAGAAAAAAATTACCCTGGTGGCGCGCTTCGAACAGGCATTGCCGTTTGTCAGCGCCGATATCGGTTTGGTGATGCGCGTACTGGAAAACCTGATCGAAAATGCATTGCGTTACACCCCTCGCGACGGCGTGATTGAATTGGTGCTGTCGTCTGCGCTGCGCGGCGTGACGGTGCAAGTGCGCGACAGCGGTTGCGGCATTCCAGCCGACGAATTGCCGCGCATCTTCGACCGCTTTTATCAATTAGATAAAAGTCGTAACCTGAACCCTGGCTCATCTGGCCTGGGCCTCGCCATCGCCAAGCGCATTCTTGATTTGCATGGCGGTTCCATCGCGGTGAGCAGCGCCCTCAACGAAGGCACCCGTTTCACATTTGATCTACCTGCACACTACGTGTCGTAAACTGCAAGGAATCTGGACACAAGCGCGCGGTGCCACTAT
Source organism: Gammaproteobacteria bacterium (assembly GCA_031370545.1). Lineage (GTDB taxonomy): Bacteria > Pseudomonadota > Gammaproteobacteria > SG8-11 > SG8-11 > UBA6921. The sequence continues at coordinate 6,920 of JANMQQ010000165.1, read as the reverse complement.
CTTCACAAGGGCGGCAAACGAACTGCACGGGGAGAAATGACGATGAGCACCACGGTGGATAGTAATGCAGTGCGCGCTTCGACGCTGGGCGACGAGCTTGACAAAAATGAAAGCACAGCACTCGCAGGCGTCATGGGCGCGCGCAAACTGCGTGATGGCGAACTGCTAGTAGCGGAAAACGCAGCGGATCATGCGCTGTATTTGCTCGCCGACGGTCGCCTTGAAGTGCTGAGCAAAATCGACGGGCAAGATGTAGTGGTCTACACTCTGAGCAAAGGCGAATGTGCCGGTACCCGCGCATTCGTAGACCGCACTCCACGCAAAGCCACGCTGCGCGCCGTCGGCGACACCACCGTATACACACTAGAACGACAGCCGTTTGAATCCTTGCTCACGAACCACCCCACCGTTGTATACAAAGTCATGCGCGCACTGTTTCGCATCACCCACGCCAACCTCATGCGTATGAATCAGGAAACCGCACAACTCTCTAATTACATCAACAAGTCGCACGGGCGGTATTAGCGACCGATGGAATTTTTACGGCAAACTGCTAGTCTCGCGCATCACAAATTCTGGAGGCGAGCATGATGAATTCTTCGAAGCAGAGCCGTTGTGCATGGCACGGGTCGCTGCTGATCGGTAGCGCTTTGTTGGCCGGATGTGGCGGCGCGGTGGGTGTGAAGCTGCGTGAAGCGGTGTTGATTGAGTCGGTGCCGCCGGGTGCGCAATTGATGGTGTCAGGGCGTGACATTGGCGTGACGCCGCTGACGGTTGATCTCGACAAAGTATTCCCGCGTCACTGGACCACGCGCATTAAGACAGACGAGGAAGGGTTTGCATTTTACCGGCGCCTGGAAACGCTGGATATCAAGAAAGACGGTTGTGAGCCTTATACCCAACAAGTGGTTGAAACCGATCTGGCCCGCGATATCAAGATCGTGCTCAAGTGTGATCCCAACTATCAGGCGGCGCCTATGATGGCCCCGGCTGCGATGCCGGCGCTTAATGTCGATATCGAGCACCGCTTGCGCACTCTGGAAGAATTAAAGACCAAGGGATTGGTCACAGATGATGAATATCGCGCGCAGCGCCAACGCATTCTGAATGGTTTGTAATTTCGGACCAGCACGCGGTCAGGGTGAGGGTGGTTCCGACCACGCGCGTGCAATGTAGGCTTTCAGATATTCCGTTTCAGGAATGGCGGGGTGCACCGGATGGTCCGGTCCGTGGTGACATTGTTCGAGAATTTGTAATTCACGATCACAATGGCGACCGGCGGTCTGGATGACTTCCATCAGCTCGGTGCGCGGCAGGTGGTACGAGCACGAGCAGGAAATCAAAATGCCGTTTTCGGCTACCAGATGCAGCGCGAGTTGATTGAGGTGGTGGTACGCGGCAACGCCTTCTTTGAGGTCTTTCTTGCGCTTGATCAGCGCCGGGGGATCAATAATCACCACGTCGAATTTTTCATGCTCGGCCCGCAGCGTTTTGAGCATGTCAAAGGCGTCCCCGGCTGCGATGCTGACGCGTTGATCCACCCCGTTGAGTTGTGCATTAGTCAACACCTGGTCGAGGGCGGTCTGGGAACTGTCAACACAGACCACTTGACTTGCTCCCGCCAGCGCCGCTTGCACGCCCCAGGCGCCGACATAGCTGAACACATCCAGCACGCGTTGATCGCGCACGTAGGCGCGCATGCGTGCGCGATTGACGCGTTGGTCGTAAAACCAGCCGGTCTTTTGCCCGGCAAATAAGTCAACATCGAACTCCGCGCCATGTTCTTTGACGATGACGCGATCCGGGCCGCTGCCCTCGACCCAGCGCACGTATTGTTCCAGGCCCTCCATGGCGCGGCCGGACGTTTCGTGACGCAGCAAAATCGCGCGTGGGTTCACCAGGCTGCGGATGGACTCGATGATGTCGTCCTGCACGCGCTCCATTCCGGCGGTGTTGATTTGTATTGCGATGACGTCGCCGTAGCGGTCGACGATCAAGCCCGGCAGTCCATCGCTTTCAGCAAACGCCCAGCGGTAATAGGGTGCGTCGAACAAGCGGTCACGTAATGCGAGCGCGGTTTGCAAGCGTTGGGTGATGAGCGCGCGACTTAATTCCACGCCGGGCGTGCGACTGTACAAACGTGCACAGATCAGTGTGTTGGGGTTAACGTAAGCGCTGCCGATAGCCTTGCCTTTGCTGTTCTCGACAATCACCAACTGCCCCGGTTGCAGATCAGCCAACGGCGTGCGATCAACGTCGACTTCGTTGCTGAACACCCACACGTGGCCTTGACGCAGGCGTCGGTCTTCAGCGTGTTTTAAGCGCAATGTGGCGACGTCAGACGGCATATCACACCTTCACTTTTAGCAGCTGCAAGGCTAACAAATGTTTGTCGGGCGCATAGTCTACTGTGTCGCACGCAATTAGTATTGTCGTCTCGCCGCATCGCCATACCACTTGAGGATTACGCATGATGTCCGGCACCCAGGGCAATCAATTGAAGCATGAAACCAGCCCATATTTGTTGCAGCATGCAGATAATCCAGTGCATTGGCAGGCGTGGAATGCGGGCGCATTGGATCTGGCACGCCGCGATAAAAAACCCATTTTACTGTCCATCGGTTATTCGGCCTGCCATTGGTGCCATGTCATGGCGCATGAAAGTTTTGAAGATGAAGCCACCGCGCAGTTGATGAACCAACTGTTCGTCAACATCAAGGTGGATCGCGAAGAACGTCCTGATCTTGACAAGATATATCAATCTGCATTTCATCTGTTGACTGGGCGGTCGGGCGGCTGGCCGCTGACTATGTTTTTGATGCCGGACGACCACGCGCCTTTTTTCGCGGGCACCTATTTTCCTAACACGCCGCGCTACAACATGCCGACGTTCCAAGATGTGTTACGCGGCGTGGCGCAGTCGTTTGTAGAGCGTCGCGCCGACATTCAACAACAAAATGCGGCACTGTTGCGTGCGCTGGAAGAATCGCAGTCGACGCTCGATCCGTCCGTGCGGCTCACCACTGACCCACTGGGCAAGGCTTACGAATTTCTGGAGCGCAGCTACGACGTGGTGCAGGGCGGCTTTGGGCGCGCGCCTAAATTTCCGCATCCCACCCATCTGGAGCGATTGTTGCGTCACGACGCGGCGACGCCGGGCGGGGATGCTGCGGAGATGGCGCTCCATACCTTGCGCATGATGGCGCGCGGTGGAATCAACGATCAACTCGGCGGCGGCTTCTGCCGCTACTCGGTTGATGTGACCTGGACGATTCCGCATTTTGAAAAAATGCTCTACGACAACGGCCCACTATTGTCGTTGTACTGCGATGCCTGGCAGGTCAGCGGCGACTCGTTGTTTCGCGACACCGCGCTCGCCACCGCCGCGTGGGTGATGCGGGAGATGCAAGCACCTGACGGCGGCTACTACGCGTCACTGGATGCCGACACCGAAGGTGAAGAAGGCAAGTTTTATGTGTGGACGCCGCAGAGCGTGCGCGCGGTGCTGAAGGACGCAACTCAGTATGCGTTGTTTGCGCGCGTGTCTGGTTTGGAAGGCCCGGCTAACTTCGAGCACCAGTGGAATTTGCGTGTCAGCGAGGACTTGGCAACAGCGGCTGCGGCATTGCATCTCGCGCCGGATGTTGCCGAGCGTTCCTTACACGCGGCGCGCGACCAATTATTTGCCGCACGTGAACAACGTGTGCGTCCCGGGCGCGATGAAAAAATTATCACGTCCTGGAACGGGCTGATGATCAAAGGCATGGCCATGGCCGGGCGCTTGTTTGAGCGCACTGACTTCATACACTCCGCTGCACAGGCCTTGGCATTTGCGCGCCACGCATTGTGGAAAGACGGGCGCTTGCTCGCCAGCTGCAAAGACGGCCGCGCGCATTTGCCAGCCTATCTTGATGACTACGCTTTTTTGATCGACGCCATTTTGGAACTACTGAAAGCTCGCTGGAACGACGCCGAGTTTAACTTTGCGCTGCAACTTGCCGAGGTGATGCTGGCGCAGTTCGAAGATCGTGAACGGGGCGGATTCTTTTTTACCGCTCACGATCACGAGCGTTTGCTGCTACGGCCCAAGCCCTTTCACGACGACGCGCTACCCTCCGGCAACGGTATTGCCGCGCACGTGCTGGTGCGGTTGGGGCATGTGTTGGGGGAGGTGCGTTATCTGCGCGCCGCCGAACGCACGTTACAGGCAGCATGGCATGACATTAATGCAGCTCCGCATGCATGCAACGCCTTGCTGCTGGCACTGGATGATTTATTGATTCCCGGACAGACCATTGTTTTACGTGGCTCCGCAGCCGAGTTGCCGGAGTGGCAAGCGCTCTGTGCGCAGCACTACACTCCTAAACGGCTATGTTTCGCGATTCCGAAAGATGCGGTGCTACCCGACGCGCTGGCCCGTTATGCACCCGCACCCCACGGCGCGATTGCGTACATCTGCAGCGGTACGCAATGTTTGCCGCCTATCGTTGAATTGGAACAGCTTGTAGAAACCGTGCGCGCAGCGACGTAGAAAATTTTTCAGTTCCATCCATGCGAAGCGAGCGCTCTGCGTACGCCACCGCGTAGAGCGGCACGCGTTCCTTTGGTAGCATTTTTCCCAACACCTACATTTCATTTCCCGGATCTGATGCTGATGAGCCAACTATTGTCTTCAATTGTTTTAAACGAGGAGGTCGAATATGTACAAATTATGCGCGGGGTGGGTTGTCCTAATTGGGTTCGGATTGGCAAATGCCATGGCGGCTGAACCACCCGCAATTACTGGCACACCGACCATAGATACCGCGCGCGTTCTGCTATGGCCAAATGATCAGGGTGACGCCAAGCCGAATCTGAATGATGCGACATCGAACCTATTGTTCGACTTTCATGGCGAAATTAACGAATGCGATTTTGTACTTTCGAGTGAAGGAAACTACCACCCTGCGTTGCACGACTTGTGGCCTATTTTTCTCGCCCAATTCAAAGATCATCCGCTGAAAAATGCGTTCTATTCCACTAGCTCACCGGTCTTTACCGAGCAAACCCAGAATGGCGTGCTTCAGTTTGGAAATCTCTACGCCAAATGTCGGCCGCAGCTTGCGGCTGCCGGAATGGAGGGAATTAAAAAATTGCAGGAAGCAAAACTCACCGACGGCGAGCCGGTGCCTTTCTATGAAGATCGTGGGGAAGTCATTCTGGTCAAGAAAGGCAATCCAAAGCACATTCAAACCGTTTGGGATTTGGGGCGCGCAGATGTTCACTATGTATCACCGAACCCGGAAAAGGAGTCTGGCGCATTTAAAAATTACCTAAGTATCATTTACGGCATCGCAGCAAAAGATCCACATCCACCTTCCGGCATGACTGCGGAAAAGTTGATCGACGCAATATTTAATTCACCAAAAATTCAAGACAAGTGGCTGGCAGGTACCCTCATCCATCATCGTGACGTGCCGTGGTCAATTGCTTATGGTAAGGCAGACGCAGGTGTCATCATTTATCATCTGGGTCGCTTCACCCAACAGACCTTCCCCGAGCAATTTGACATTGTGCCGCTCGGCGGCAGTGTCGATAATCCGCAACCGTTACCGGGCACCGCAACGACCGTGCGTTATGTGGTCAAGGTCAAAGGCGAATGGAATCCGCGCCAAACCGAGGCAACGCAGGCGTTCATTAATGCGCTGTTGTCCGAGGAATTCACGGCAATTTTGCAAAAGCGGGGATTGAAGCGACCAGCAGATTTCAACAAGGCAAAGTAGTTGAGCGAGCGCTACTGGCAATCCGGCAGCATCTCCTGGTCAATGCGCGGTGATCAAGCGAGTGATGCCGCTGTTGGGCAGCGCGAAGCGCGCGGATGACGGTATCACCGCGCCGGGTTCGAAGCCGCAGCTCAAGTTGATGTTTGAAATGTCTTGATCGAGCACTGTTAGCGCAAGCATGTCGTTGTGCACGCTGTAGGTGCCGCACGCCTCGCCCGCGTCGCAGATGAACTTGTCGTTATCCAGATCGCTGCCGACCACCACGTAGTAATCGCCAGGAACGACGCCGGGGAAGGTGAATTCATATCCCAGTATTCCCGGCGTCGCTTGAATCGCTGCGACCGATTGCTGTGTTACCGCGTCAATGAGCACGACCCATTGGGTACTGGCCACGTTGGCGTTGACGTCACTGTTTGCAACCGCCATAAACACCGGGATGGTCTCGGTGTTGACGTCAGAAATGAGCGTTATGGTTGTGCTGTAATCGCCATTGATCAGGTTGCGGCGGTCAACACTGACCAGGTAGCTGCCCAGACCATTCGCATCCACCAGCGGCTGCAGCGTTAACCATGCGGCGTTGGTATGGGCCGACTGCACATGCAAAGCACCCCCACCGCTGTTGCCGACCGCGAGCGTCAAACGCGTCAGATCAGTACTGAAGTTCAAACCACTTGGAAAAGCAGCTAGGCTCGGCGTCGTGGAAATCTTGCCGCTCACGGCGGTAACGGCTTTGAATGCGTCGATTAGCCCGTAACCGAAGTCATTGTCGCGCCCTGGCGCTCCGATGTCCTGAGTGAGTGCGCCGCTGGCCAGCAAGCTGTCGAACGCGTCAGGTGTTAACTCCATGTTCACCGCTTTCATCAACGCGACCACCCCCGCAACGTGCGGTGCGGCCATTGAAGTTCCGGTCAGCAAACGATAGGTATATTCAACGGTGCCGCTGCTGTCATTGCCCGAAGTGCTGTAGATCCCATCGAGCTGGCCGTCATTATTCGCGTCCCAGGAAAACGTTCCTCCGGGTGCGGCAACATCAATCTGCGGGCCAAAATTCGAATACGATGCCCGTCCGAATTTGCTGTCGACCGCGCTCACCGAAGTGACGCCCTGATAGGCTGCGGGATAGCTGGGCGAGCTGCTGTTGTTGTTGCCTGCTGCTGC
>JANMQQ010000092.1:0-32080 GCA_031370545.1 Gammaproteobacteria bacterium | reverse complement strand
GGACAACATGCTGCAAGGGGTGCGAGCTTTGCATTCGTAGTCGGAATACCAAACGCAATAGATGATCGCATCGCGTTGACTACTTTTTTGATTTCAAAACGTTCCAGGCAGATGAATCTGCGCGAGCGTGGGCCGCGCAGGCATTAGATCTGCGGGATCGCCCATCATGTCTGGCAAACTTTTCAGCTGACTCAACGGGGACACGGGACAGGCGCCGGTGTTGATCCATTGCAGGGCGGTCGCTACCGAGTTTTCGTCGACATGGCCCTGTGGTTTGGTAATGTCATCAGCCGCCGAACAAAATGCGCCGTTGAACGTGGCATCGGGTAATCCGCTGAAGAAATCACCTTCGTTGTCGCGGTTGACGTTTTTAAATGTGATTAATCGTAGTCGTACGTCGCAACCATTTTGGTCGAACGGCGATTGTCCTACCGGCTTGCCGTACGTGGTGGCACCGACGATGGCCACTTTTGCGTAAGGTTCGAGTATGTTGATCACCAATTCGCTGGCTGAGGCGGTACTGCCGGTGGTGATGAACGCAATGTTAAGACCTGCCACCGCATCCGCGTCATTCGAGAATAATACCGTGCGCTCATCCCTGGTGTGGCGGCTGTTAAATTTCGAGCTGTACATCGTTTGACCATCACGGCCCGAAGACAATAATTTGGCAAGTGTCTCAGCAACGGACACCAACCCGCCGCCGTCATAGCGTAAATCGACGATAACGTCGATTTACGCTGTTCGCCTTAAACATGCGAAATGCCGCGCGCAGTGGCGCTTCCGCCGGAGAAATAAAGGAGCGCAGGTTGACATAGCCAATCGGCGTGAGCCCCGAACGCGTGATCAGCTTGTATTCCGACACCGGGTCGACCGAGTAAGTCCGCTTGGTGAGCGTACGGTTCTCAGTCAATCCGACTTGTGGGGTGACGCGAAGGGTCCGCTGCACTCCGGCTTGCGAGGGGCCGATTGCATTGGTCAGTTCGTTTGATGCGACGAGAGAGGCAACGGTGACCAAATTGTTCGCGTCGATTCCAATTTCGATGATTTCGTCCCCGCGTGAAAATCCTGCGTCGCTCGCCGCAGAACCTGCGAACACTTGAGTGACAAACAAACGGTCAACATTGCGCTTGCTGAAACTTACCCCAAATCCCACCGATGCACCTTCCGAGAAAAACTGTTGTTCGGCAGCAGGTGTTGTCAAATAACTGAAGTGCCGATCTTTGTTTTGCGCGCGCGCCGTTGTGGTAAGCGCATCGAGAAGGTCGGTCGCAGTGGCGTAGCTTGACACACCTACCGTGGCTGGCAGCAGGTCGAGAAAAAGGTAAGCGTCGCGCGCCACGTTGAGTACAAAATCCTTTTCCGTGGTCGCGGTACATTCGGGGGAGGATGAGTTGCTAGTGCTACAGCCGGTCATGACGGCGACGCCTGCCAGCACCAAAAGTTGGACTCGCAGTTTCATGTCGGTTAGCCACTCAAAATCAGACGTGTGGGCGCAAGAATAGCACCGCTGGCGGCCGACAGAAGGCGTCGCGCCAAATACAACTTGTGCGTTGGCATGAACAGGCACCCGCCGTATCCAGACACACGAAACCCGGGATCAACGGGATCAAATTCTACCGAATATGCCTGATCCCACTGCAGTAGGTTTTGTTCTTGATGCCGATATTGAAGCTACGGCGCGCATGAATGGGCGCGAAGAGGGGTCGTGTTTTGTGTTTAAATCCCGGCCTTAACAATTGACAACCAGAGGGAAATAACATGTTTTCTAGGCAAAAAAGCTTGTTTTTGGCGTTAACTGGGGCACTTGGCTTGGCGTTGCTGGTGCCGGTTGCGAACGCATATCACGTGGAGTCGAACGATAACAAGGAGCATGGGAAGAACGACTGCCCGGTCAACTATCTCAATGGCGTACCGTTGGATGTGGAGTTTGGTGTGGGATCGGAGGCGATCACCCATTGCCTGGTCAAACGTCACGGGGCCAGGCTGGTAGTGGAGGTGGATTCGGCATTTCCAGCCGATATCAACGGCATCGTGAACAAGAACAAGGCAACGTTTTTGTCCAACATCGACAAGATGATTGACAACTACGAAGTCGTAAACGGCATGGAAATCGGAAAGGACATCGACATTGTGGTCGTCATGAGCTCCAGCGGCGGTGCGTTACTGACGAAGGCGCACAAGTCATTCGGCCTGGATGCGCTCGGCAACCCCAACCCCAATCCGTTCGCTGCTCAAGTGGCGAAGGGAATTGCCAAGGGGATGAAGTTTTATCTCTGCCAGATGGCCGCACGCGAACTGAATATCAAACGCACCAACATGCTGGATGGCGTGGAGTTTGTCACTGGTGGGCACCTCGCCGTGGTGGATCTGCAACAGCTTGGGTACGCCGTGTTGAAGCCGTAATCTGCAGAAGTGCAATGGCCTGTGCCGCAGGGTACAGGCCATTTTTTTTGGCCTGCTCGATTCGCCCGTAGCTGCCTGCAACGCGCATGAATGCGCTAAGATATCCGTCCCATCGTTCCAACTACCGTTGTGATCTCATGAAAATTACCTTGCACTTCGTTGTCTTGCTGGCCGCTTGTTATTTCGGACGCGGTTACGCCGCTGACTCAGCCGCCCAGCCCCCAAACATCAATGCCAAGATTTTTTTACTGGTGGATTTCGACAGCGGCAGCACACTGGCGGAACAGAGCGCTGATGATTCGGTCGACCCTGCCAGCCTGACCAAGATAATGACGGCTTACGTGGTTGATGCGGAGATCAAGGCAGGCAAAGTTAAGCGTGATGAAATAGTCACGATCAGCGACCATGCCTGGCGCATGAGCGGCGTACGGATGTTTACGCGCGCAGGCGCACAAGTCACTGCGGAAGAACTGCTCAGGAGCGTGATTGTGCAGTCGGGGAATGACGCCGCAGTGGCGCTTGCCGAGCACATCGGTGGCAGCGAGATCGCCTTCGCAACACTCATGAACCAATACGCGCAGCGCCTGGGCATGACACATAGCCATTTTGCCAACAGCACCGGTTTGCCCGATCCCAACCACTACATGACCGCACGCGATCTCGCGACACTTGCACGTGCCGCCATTCGTGATTTTCCGGAAAGTTACCGATGGTATGCAGCCAAAGATTACACCTACAACGGTATTACTCAGCACAACCGCAATAAATTGTTATGGACTGACCCCACCGTCGATGGATTAAAAACCGGCTACACCGATGCCGCAGGTTTTGGTCTGGTCGCATCGGCGCAGAAAAGCGGCATGCGTCTAATCTCGGTTATGCTGGGCAGTAGCGGCGAGAACGCCCGTGCGGACGAAAGCCTGCGCTTGCTAAATTACGGGTTTGGCACCTTCGAAACTCATCGCCTGTACGCCGCGCAACAGCCTCTCACTGAGGCCGTCATCTGGAAAGGTGAAAAAAAGAAACTGTCACTTGGATTGATGAGCGACCTGTACATCACCGTTCCACGCGGGCAATACCGAAATGTAGATGCCGCCCTGGACTTGCGTAAGCGCATTCTGGCCCCCGCCGATAAGGGCCAGAATTTCGGCGTGGTTAAAGTCAAGCTTGGCGACTATATTTACGCTGAGCGGAGCTTGGTGTCGCTCGAACCAGTAGCGCCAGGAGGCTTTGTGAACAACGTAATGGACGATTTGAAGTTGCTGTTTGAGTAACGCAGTTGCGGCGTAACGGCTGACTTATGAGCATCGTATATCTCAACGGAAAATACCTGCCCGACGATCAGGCGCTGGTCAGCGTGCTGGATCGCGGGTTTGTGTTTGGCGATGGTGTCTACGAAGTGATCCCGGTGTATTGGGGGCAGCCGTTCCGCCTGACGCAGCATCTTGAGCGACTCGATCACAGCCTCGCGGCGATCCGTATGTCTAATCCGCTGGATGCGGCACAGTGGACAGAACTGCTGGCGAACTTGGCCCGCTTCAATTCAAGCGCAGGTGACCAGTCAGTGTACGTGCAGATCACACGCGGCCCAGCCCGGCGCGACCATGCCATTCCCAAACAAACCAAACCGACGCTGTTTGCGATGTGCAATCCGATCGCGCCGCCGGACAGCGCGCTGCTGACACGCGGACTGAACGTGGTCACGCTGGAAGACATCCGCTGGAAATATTGCCACATCAAGGCCATTACGCTGCTGCCCAACGTGTTGTTGCGTGCGGACGCCGACGAACATGGCGCTGCCGATGCTATTTTGCTGCGCGACGGCATCGTGACGGAAGGAACCGCGAGCAACGTGTTTGTGTGGAACGACAATCAGTTGATGACGCCACCCAAAAGCAGCTACCTGTTGCCGGGAATTACGCGCGACTTGGTGCTGGAAATCGCTCAACACCATGGCGTGACTGCATCCGAGCGTAACCTGACGGAACTTGATTTAGGTGCTGCGGAAGAAATCTGGCTGACCAGCTCGACCAGGGAAATTCTGCCGGTGACACAACTCAACGGCCACCCGGTCGGCGCCGGTGTGCCGGGAGAACGCTGGCGCACGATGCTGGCGTGGTATCAGGAATATAAGCGCAACCTGCGCGAGAGCGACCCTGTCTAGAAGCGGCTCCTAGCCTCGACCTGGAGAATAATCTTATGACGACCAACCCGACTGAGCCGGAAATTGTCTACCCTTGCGAAGTCCCCATCAAAGCCATGGGGCTCGCGCATGACAATTTCAATCAACTTATTGTCGAGATCGTGCGCCGCCATGTGCCCGACCTGGATGTAAACCTGGTCACCACGCGGCCCAGCACCAACGGCAAATATGTTTCCATCACCGTGCCCATCCTGGCCGACAGCCGCACGCAACTCGAAGCGATCTACCTCGACCTGAAAGCCTGTGAACAGGTATTGATGACATTGTAGCGAGGCGATCAGTTGCGCTCTACGCCGGGGACACCAGATCGTCACCGTCCCACCGGTACCAGGAAGCGCCCACGCAGCGGCGATCAGCTTAACAACATGCCTTTGCCGGTATTCACCAGCCACGCGATCAGGGTCATTTCCACCAGTTTCAAAGCGACGCCTACCACCAGCGGCGAAAAGTCAAATCCCGACACTGGCGGGATCAGACGTCGCGCTGGGCGCAGCAAGGGCTCATTCAATCCATACACCAACGCAGTGACCGGATTATAGGTGCCAGGATTCACCCAACTGAGAATCACTTGAATCAGAATCGAAAAAAAGAAGATGTTCAGCGTTAATGAAGCCAGTTCCGCAATCGACATGACGACCAGGCCCAACGGCTGAAATGCATAGCCCTTGACCAATCCCACCAGCACCAGCTGCATGATTTGCAACACCAGCAGTAAGAACACGGCAGCGAAGTCGATCCCAAACAGACCTGGGATGACACGCCGTAACGGCACCAGCACCGGGCTGGTCGCTTTAACCAGAAATTGCGAAACCGGATTATAAAAATCGCCACGTACCAGTTGCAGCAAGAAGCGCAGCATGACAATTAAGATGTACAGCCCGAACACGGTGTTGATCAGGAATACACCGGCGTTACCAAAATATCCCCCGCCCATCAGCTTCTCCCCAGTTGTCCTGCCAATTCTTGCGCACGGCGGGACGCCGCCGCGAGCGCATCGACAAAAATTTGTTCCAGCCCCCGCTCTTCAAATAATTTCAGCGCCTGCTCCGTGGTCCCCCCGGGCGAAGTGACACGCTGACGTAATGCTGCTGCATCTTCCGGACTTTCCAGCGCCATTTTGGCCGCGCCAAACGCGGTTTGCAACGTCAGCAGGCGCGCAGTCTCTGGCGGCAAGCCAAGCTGGGTTCCAGCACGTTGCATTAATTCCATCACCAGAAAAAAATACGCGGGACCGCTGCCGGACAAGGCCGTAACCGCGTCCATCTGCGCTTCGTCATCTAACCATACCGTGAGGCCGACGGCGCGCATGATCGACTCGGCCTGTTCACGCTGCGCCGCGTTGACCGCCAGGTTAGCATGTAACGCCGTGGCACCAGCTTGCACCAGCGCAGGCGTATTGGGCATGGTGCGCACGACAGCCGCATCATAGCCAGCCCACCGCGCCAAATCCGCGCTGCGCAAGCCCGCCACGATGGAAATAATCAGTGGGCGATGCTGGGTCAACGTCGCGCCCAGTGCGACTGTGGCTGCGTGCGCGGCCTGTGGTTTAACGGCGAGCAACACCACGTGCGCACCCTGTGCCGCAGCACTGTTGTCTGTAAATGTCGCCACACCGTAGTGCGTGCGCAACCATTCCAGGGCGCCGGTATTGACATCAGCGACGCGCAACCGTTGCGGGCTCACACCGTCGGCGATCAAGCCCCCGATCAGGCTGCGCGCCATGTTGCCGCCGCCGATGAAAGCAATGGTAGGTTCACTCATTACAGAGATTCCTTTCCTTTAAATAAAGATGGCATAGCATAACCGCTCGCGCACGCTGACGCAGCTGGCGAACGCCAGTCTCAATCGAAAGCGGTGGTTACGTCGGTACTGTGTCAAACATGCCTGGCAATTTCACTTCTTCAAATCCTTTACGACATCAAGAATCAGGCTTGCGATCAGGCGCGCGCGGTTGACGATGCCGACATATGCTTTTTGCTCATTAACTACGGGTAAAATGTCGACATTCCACTGCTCCATCAATTGTAATGTCTGGCTTTTGTCGGCAACCGGTTTGACCGCGTGCTCCGCTGCAATAAAACCCGGCAATTTATTGAACGAAGTCCGGTTACTGTTGGCCAGCCAGCGTGCCAGTTCGTCGGGCTTCACGAGTCCATACGGGTTGCTCAACATCGCGTACAGTTGGCGCGCATCCGCCATACCGAAAAATGTGCCATCGTCATTTTCGATGATGATGTATTTCAAATACGGCTGTGCCGTGAGCCGCGCCAGATATTCCAGAATCGCCGGGCCGCTGTAACCCGAATAACCGAGCCGGAACGATAGGCCCTCGGTTTTCTTTTCGAGTAGTTGCGGAATGGTCGGGATGCTGCCTTTCAAATCGTTGCGTGTCGATTCCATCGGCAGGCCGGTGATCGCGGTGACTTGCGAATTAATCTCGGTGGTCGACGCCTTCACAAACGCGCTCTCGATTTTTACGCCGCCTTCGCCAAATTCAAGCTTCTGGATTTTTCCGCTCACCAACAGAAAAATCAGCACCGGCAGAGTCGCAACAACGATGTCCGTCGCGCGAACCTCCAGCGTGCTATTGCGTGCGCGCAGCAACAGCAACAGCGCCAGGATGGCGATGAAGGTACCAATGGAAAGTATCAGCGTGATGGACATGAATTTTCTCCGGGCGAAGCCATTGAATCAACGCTTCCGTCAATGGAGCTTTGAATTTCCAGGTGTTTACTTTTTTGCTTGTTGGTAACGCTGCGCAATCAATTCAATCAAGGTGCGCGCCAAGACATCTTTATGCGCGAGCGCCAATTCTTGCCGACCGCCGCGCCACAATACCAGCAGCGCGTTATTGTCTTGCTCAAACCCCTGCTGCGGGCCCACCTGATTTGCCGCAATCATATCCAGCGATTTAGTCAGCAGTTTCGCCTGCGCGTTTTTTTCCAGGTTGTGGGTTTCGGCTGCAAAGCCCACGGTAAACAGCGCGTGGTTTACCGCAGCCACTGCGGCAAGGATGTCTGGATTGCGCACCAGCTCCAAAACCAGCTTCTCGTCAGACTTTTTAATTTTTTCCTCCGCCGCAAGTTTTGGGCGGTAATCAGCCACCGCGGCCGTGGCGATAAAAATGTCTGCGGCACCCATCTGACGCAGCACCACATCGTGCATCTGCTGCGCGCTGCGCACGTCGATACGCGTCACGCCGTCCGGCGTTGCCAGTGCGACCGGCCCGCTGATCAATGTAACCTGCGCACCTGCGTCGTGCGCGGCACGCGCCATCGCAAATCCCATCTTGCCCGAGCTACGGTTGCCGATGAAGCGTACCGGGTCGATGGCTTCCTGGGTCGGGCCTGCGGTGATTAGCACCCGGCGTCCGCTCAGTGTGCCAGGTTTAAACAATTCGGAGAGCGCGGCCACCAGGGCGTCGGCTTCCAGCATGCGGCCAGGGCCGGTTTCGCCACAGGCTTGATCTCCTACGGCGGGGCCGAATATTTTTATGCCGCGCTGTAACAGGGTTTTGACATTATCCTGAGTCGCCGCGTGCGCCCACATGCGGTGGTTCATGGTCGGTGCAATCGCTACTGTACTGGTGGTGGCCAGACACACGGCGGTCAGCAAATCGTCGGCCTGCCCGCGCGCTAAGCAGGCGATGCTGTTCGCGCTGGCGGGCGCAATTAGAATCGTGTCGGCCCAGCGCGCCAGCTCGATATGGCCAAAATTCGCTTCGCTGTCGGCATCCAGCAATAGCTGTTGCACCGGCTGGCCGCTGAGCGACTGTAAGGTCAATGGTGTGATGAACTTTGCGCCACCCGCAGTGAGCACTACGCGCACGCGTGCACCAGCGTCGCGTAACCGTCGCACTAGCTCCGCGCTTTTATACGCAGCGATGGAGCCGGTGACGCCCAAAACGATGCGTTTGTTGGCAAGTGAAGACATGAGCGAAGTTTAACAGGCACATCTAACCACGCAATTGATGATTAAGCGTGTGTGCCGCGAGCCGATAACATAGCCACCCGATCCAACATCGCCTGAGAATCATATGCCGATCACCGACTGGCCTGAGCAAGAACGCCCGCGTGAAAAACTACTCGAACGCGGCCCCGCTGCACTTTCCGACGCAGAACTGCTGGCGATCTTTTTACGCACCGGCACGCGTGGTAAAACTGCGGTCGATCTCGCCCGCGACCTGCTGACACAGTACGGCAGCTTGCGCGCATTGTTACAGGCGTCACGTGTTGATTTTTGTGCGGCACATGGCCTGGGCGATGCGAAGTATGTGCAATTGCAAGCCGTGCTGGAAATGGCGCGCCGCCATTTGTGGGAAGGACTCCAGCGTGACGACACGTTACGCGAGCCTGCGGATACCCGCCGTTATGTCGCGGCGCGGTTACGCGATTACGGCCACGAAGTGTTCGCCTGCCTGTATCTCGACAATCGGCATCGCGTGATTCATTTTGAAGAACTGTTTCGCGGCACCATCGACGGTGCCAGCGTGCATCCACGTGAAGTCGTCAAACGCGCGCTGCACCACAACGCGGCTGCGGTGATTCTTGCGCACAATCATCCGTCGGGCGTTGCGGAGCCCAGCCGCGCGGATCAAACCTTGACGCAACGTCTGAAGGACGCGCTGGCTCTGGTCGACATTCGCGTGCTTGACCATATTGTGGTGGGTGACAATTGCACTGTGTCATTTTCCGAGCGGGGGTTGCTGTAACGTCGGTCCCGGAATGCGGCAAGCCGCGCCTCTAGATCGCTACCGTTTCAGACCTTCTTCCGCGCGTTGTAGCGCTTGGTTGATTTCGTCGATGGCCGCGTCCACCTCGGGCTTTCCGTGCGCGCGGGGTTGCGTTGTGACATTTGATTTTTCTTTCGCCCGGTGCGCTGTGCCAAGCCAACGCAATGCAACCACGCTGACGTTGTCGCATTTGGGGTAGCTGGCCATCTCGGCCTGTTCAGCGAGGTGCTCAACCAGCGGCACCATGGATTTTTTTTCCGCGACCGTCGCGGCGATCACATCATCAGTCAAGCTGCCCCACAATCCATCGGAGCACAGCAACACGACATCGCGTAGCTCGAGTGTGAGCGGCTCACTCACCGTGGGCTCGGGTGTTTTCGACGCATTGCCGCCGATGCAACGGGTAATTTGGTTGCGTTGCGGATGCGTCTTCACTTGCTTCTCGGTGATCTTTCCCTGCTGCAATAAATCTTCGACGCGCGAATGATCGCGCGTGCGTTGCACCACATCGCCACCGCGCAACAGGTAAAAGCGGCTGTCGCCGATATGCGCCCACCACACCGCGCCGTTCTGCACCATGCACGCCACCCCGGTGGTGCGCGGATTAAGGGGCGGGTCGTGACGTGCACCGGCGTCGACCACGGCATGATGCGCAAGCATGAATGTTTCGCGCAGAAATTGGCCGGGATCAGCGAGCGGGGAAGCAGCGCTACGAAACGCCTCGGTAAATTTCATCACAAAACTATTTGCCGCAAGCAAGCCACCCTCGTGACCTCCCATGCCGTCGGCCAGCACCAGCAGCAATGACTTGGGGCGCTCAATGACTGCGAAGCGATCTTGATTGCTGTCGCGATTGCCGAGGCGGTTGGCTTTGCCGATGTCGTAGTTCATGGTCAGCGCTTCCACCGCAAATGACTCGCCCACTTTTCCAACACCGTGTCCTTTAGGTCCGCGACGGGCTCCTCGGGCACTTCGATTGCAAAGCGCTGCATCAGGTCATCCACACTTTGCGGGCGCAGCAGCGGATCAATCTCCATCGCCCAATCAATCGCCGCTAACAACGGCGCAGAGTAGCGTTTTTTATGCGCTTCCCGGGCGGGACGCAGAATTTCTTTCTCCAGGCGTTTGTTCGCAGACGGGGGAGCGCAGCCTTCAATACACGCGCGCATGGTCGCGCCGAGCGCATAAATGTCAGTCCATGGCCCCACGTACCCGCCAAGGTCATATTGTTCGGTGGGTGAAAATCCAGGAGTCACAACCTGGCGCGTTTGATTGCGACGCGTCAGATTCATGGTGTGCACCGCGCCAAAATCCAGCAGCAACGGACGACCGCCGCGACGCAAGTGCACATTGCCAGGCTTAATGTCGAGATGCAGCAAACCGCGGGTGTGAATTGCCTTCAGTCCATCCAGCAGCGGCGGAAACACCGTGCGTAAAAACACTTCGCTCAAGCCACCGCCGCGTGTCTTGATGTAATCCTGCAAATTGGTCCCGGATTCATACTTCATCACCATATACACCGTGCCGTAAGCCTGAAAGAAATTGACCACGTCGACGATGTTGGGGTGTTTCAGGTTGGCCAGCGCGCTGGCTTCATTAATGAAAAGCTTGCGTCCCTGGTGATAAATCTCCTTGCGCTCGTCATCGAGCGGCTCCACCTCATGGCTGGTCAGCCGCCGCGCCAACTTATGCGGCATATATTCTTTGATGACCACACGCCGCTGCTGCGCGGGCTCCTGCGCCAAATAGACAATACCGAACCCTCCGCCGCCGAGAATTTTCTCAACGACGTAAGCATCCAACTGCGTGCCAACCGGTAAACAGCGACTGAGCCTGACCATGGTGCATATTGATCGGCGAAATGCGGAAAATACTTGAACGGTGCCGCAGCACGAGCAATGCGCTGCCGACGGCGGTGCTACGACGGATTTTGTCTTGCCTACCCAGAAACGGACGAGGGGCAGTAACTACTGCCCCTCGTCCGTAACCAAGTGCGATCGCTTCTCACACCACCTTTCCCGCCTCACAACTCCACTCAACAGCCAGCGGCAGAGCACGCTGACGCAACAGTTCGGCGATGCCTTTGAACATGCGGTACACCCACCAGAGCACGGCGGCCACGGCGACCAATACGCCAAATCCATAACCAATGGTGCCTATGGTTACCATGACCATCAAAAAGACGGCAATGAACGTGGTCAGCATCCATTGGTGATGGCTGGTCACGTACAACAAAGCGTCGTTTTGTTGTGCGCCGGGCTCACACCAGCGACGCTTGTACTCGCGGATACACAGCGCGTTGATCAAAGCCGCAATCGGCGCAGTGACTATTAGCATGTGCAGGAAGTAGGTGAACCAAACTGTACCAAGCGATAAGAAACGTTGTTGGTTTGCGGGCATGTGGCACCTCCAAGAAGTTAAGAATAACCAAGCTTAACGGGTGCAGGAAGACACGCACGCAACTGCATAAAACGCTTCGCGGTAGCTAGGCGTCCCGGCAACCAGTTAACGATTAAATCCACGCTATACCCGCGCGTTGGATCGTCCAACCAAGCTTTGTTTATAGGCGCGCGCGTCGTTCTATATCGCGCGTTTTTGCGCGTGGTGATGCCGCCGCGAGGACCGCAATGCCGGATGTTTTCGAAATTGCGTTGGCGCGTGCACACGATGCCTTTACTATTCCGGCTTACTAAATGATGGAGTCACCATGATACGCAGCATGACCGCTTTTGCGCGCTGCGAGGCGCAAGCCTCGTTTGGTGTGCTCACCTGGGAAATTCGTTCGATTAATCACCGCTACCTTGAAGTGGGTCTGCGCGCGCCCGAAGAGTTGCGCGGACTGGAAGCGCGCGTGCGTGATGTCGTCGCCAAGCAGCTAGGTCGTGGCAAGGTGGATTGCACGCTGCGTTTTCAGTCGCACGCTGAGATTGCACCGGAAGTTCCGGTGAATGAGGAGCTGGCGCGGCGGCTGATTCAAGCCTGTGCACGAATTGAAACGCTGATGCCAAGGGCGGCGCCATCCAGCGCACTGGATGTACTGCGCTGGCCGGGCGTGCTGAATGTTACGCAAGCCGACACGCAGCAAATTCAGGAACGTGCATTGAGCTTGCTGACCGAAACCCTGATCGAACTTTCCACCACGCGCGCGCGTGAAGGCGAGAAACTGAAGCTATTCCTCGCGGAACGCTGCACCGCGATGCGCGCGATTGTCACGCTGGTGCAAACGCGGCTGCCTGAAATTGCACAACGTATGCGCGAAAAATTACAGAAGCGTCTGGAAGAATTGCGTGCCGAGGTTGACAAGGACCGGCTCGAGCAAGAGCTGGTGTATCTCGCTCAGAAGATGGACGTTGCCGAGGAGATCGGCCGCTTGCAGGCGCATTTCTCGGAGATCGACCACTTGCTAAAGCAAAATGATCCGGTGGGTCGCCGTCTTGACTTTTTAATGCAGGAACTGCATCGCGAGGCGAATACACTCGGCTCAAAATCGGCCGATATTGATACCACACGCGCGTCGGTGGACTTAAAAGTCAATATCGAGCAAATGCGCGAACAGGTTCAAAACATCGAGTAAATTGTCATGCCAAATGCAGCTTCGTCTTGCGTCGGCTCGTTGTTCATCGTCACCGCTCCTTCGGGCGCCGGTAAAACCAGCCTAGTGAAAGCGCTATTGGCGGCAACCGCTGACCTGGAAGTCTCGGTCTCATACACGACACGCAAACCGCGACCGGACGAACAGGACGGCGTGCATTATCATTTCATCGACGCGCCAACGTTTGAAGACATGATTGCACGGGGTGTTTTTTTGGAGCACGCGAAAGTCTTCGAAAACTACTACGGCACCTCGCGCGAGAAAGTTGCTGAAAAACTTCAGCACGGCGTGGACCTGATTCTGGAAATCGACTGGCAAGGCGCACGACAAGTGCGTAGTTTCTTTCCGCATGCGGTTGGTATTTTCGTGTTGCCTCCCTCACGTGCCGTACTGGAGCAACGGCTGCGCGACCGCCAGACCGACAGCGATGATGTCATCAACCGGCGCCTGTGCGACGCGGTTAGCGATATGTCGCATCATGATGAGTTTGAGTTTGTCGTGATCAATGACGATTTTGAGCGCGCGCTGCTCGACTTGCGGGCCGTCGTCATCGCGCAGCGTTTGCGTTTGAGCACGAGCCAACGTCGACTGGCACCGCTTTTACCCGACCTGTTGGCCCAGTCTAAAACCTAGAAGCGGCAGTTGACCGCTGCAAGGCACAAGCAAGTGTGTACAGGTATTGATATTTTTGGCCCATATGTGCGTCACCCCGGAGGTGGGGCCCGCTACGGCCTGCGCAGCACGCCCCGTTGTGCACATGGCTTCGTTGCACCTCGTCGGAATAGCTCGCTATTCCTCACTCGTTGCGCCTTGCCCTGTACTCAACGTGTCGCACTGCACAGGCCGTTCAACTGCCGCTTCTAGGTTAACTGGCATGCGCGGGCGATCTTGAGTACACTGACCGCCCTGCATTAATCCTGAAATTACGAGGTTTCACCCTATGGCGCGCGTCACCGTCGAAGATTGTTTGGAAAATGTAGAGAACCGCTTTCAGCTGGTTTTGGTTGCTTCAAAACGGGCTCGCGAAATTACGCTCGGCAAAGAACCCTTGCTGCCGTGGGAAAATGACAAATCCACCGTGGTTGCCTTGCGTGAAATTGCCGCAGGATTAATTGGCCCCGCGATTTTATTGCAACCGGATCACGTTCCGCCACCTCCACCTGCACCGATTCCGCCCACCGAGTAAAGCCGTTGTTAGGGCGTTAACTATTGCGTCTTTAGCTTACTCAATTACCCGCTGATCTTTTCAAAACTCCGTCGCGATTGATCCTGATCGCGACGCGGGGTCGGCCTGCCACACTGGCCGCAAGTTGCCTTTGCCCGCCTTGGGTAGCATCATGAATCTCTGATAATCACTACAGCGAATTCATGTCCACGGTTATCTCGCCTAAAGAACCCGGTCGCGCCTACGGCGTCGACGACCTGTGCGTGATGCTCAGCGCCTACCTGGATCCCACGCAGGTGGCGCAGGTGGCGCGCGCCTATGAATTCAGCGCACGCGCGCATGCGGGCCAGAGTCGCGTGAGCGGTGAGCCGTATATTCAACATCCCCTGGCGGTCGCAAAAATCCTCGCGGAAATGCGCATGGACGAAAAAAGCATCGTCGCCGCAATTTTGCACGACGTCATCGAAGACACTGAAATCCCGAAAGCGCAAATCGTTACCGAGTTCGGCCATGAAGTTGCGGAGCTGGTCGACGGTGTCAGCAAGCTCACGCAAGTGAAGTTCGAAAACCACGCGGAAGCGCAGGCGGAAAACTTTCGCAAAATGATGTTGGCGATGGTGCGCGATATCCGCGTGATATTAGTCAAGCTTGCCGACCGGCTGCATAACATGCGTACCTTGAGCGTGATGCGCGTCGACAAACGCCGCCGCATTGCGCGTGAGACGCTGGAAATTTATGCACCGATTGCCTACCGGTTGGGCATGAACAAAATTCGTTTGGAGCTGGAAGAACTGGGTTTTCAGGCGTTGTACCCGATGCGTTACCGGGTGCTGGACGAGTCGGTAAAAAAGGCGCGTGGCAACCGCAAGGAAATCGTCTCGCGGATTGAATCGTCCATCGTCGAACGCCTGAAGCAAGAGGGTGTCGACGTACGCGTACTCGGGCGCGAAAAGCATCTTTACAGCATCTACAAAAAAATGCGCACCAAGGTGCTGCCGTTCGGCGAAGTGTTCGACGTGTACGCGTTTCGCATCGTGGTCGATAATGTCGACTCCTGCTACCGGACGCTGGGAATTGTGCATAATCTTTACAAGCCGGTGCCCGGGAAATTCAAAGACTACATCGCTATTCCCAAAACCAACGGTTACCAGTCTTTGCACACCATTTTGTTTGGCCCCTACGGCGTGCCCATCGAAGTGCAAATCCGCTCGGAAGACATGAACAAAGTTGCCGAGGCCGGGATTGCCGCACATTGGGTGTACAAAACCGGCGACGTCGGCGGTAGCGCCGGCTCGCAGGACCACGCACGTCAATGGTTACGCGGCGTACTGGAAATGCAGCAGGGCGCGGGCAACTCTCTGGAGTTTCTTGAAAATGTCAAGGTCGATCTATTTCCGGACGTGGTGTACGTTTTCACCCCCAAGGGCGCCATCAAGGAATTGCCGCGCGGCGCGACGGCGGTGGATTTCGCGTACGCCGTACACACCGATGTCGGCAACTCGTGCGTGGCGGCAAAAATTGATCGGCGCCTGATGCCGCTGCGCACCGAATTGCACAACGGCCAAACCGTGGAAATCATCACTGCACCCGGCGCGCGGCCCAACCCACTGTGGTTGGATTTTGTGGTTTCGGGAAAGGCCCGCGCCAGCATTCGCTTGTTCTTGAAAAATCTTAAAACCGACGACGCCGTGGATTTGGGTCGTCGCATGTTGAACAAGGCGCTGGCCACCTACGCGACGACTTTGGAGTCTATCCCCGCAGTGCAGATTGACTTGGCGATTGCGGAGCTGGGCGTTGCACGGCTGGAAACACTTCTGGAAGATGTCGCGCTCGGGCACCGCGTTGCGTCGCTAACCGCACAGCAACTGGTTGCGCAGCTCACGCGGCCCGACGAGGATGCAGCGACGCGTGCGCTTAAGCCTGCGCGCGGAATTAAAAATGTCCTGACGCGTTACGTCCCAGCGTTGTTCAAGGGCGGCAAAGAACCGCATCGTCCGTTGCTGATCACCGGTACCGAAGGCATGGTCGTAAACTACGCCAAGTGCTGCCGTCCGATTCCGGGCGACCCGATCATCGGCGTGGTGACGACCGAACGCGGCATTGTGGTGCACACCGAGTCCTGTAAAAACGCGGTGGAATTCCGCAAACGTCCGGACAAATGGATCGACGTGCAGTGGGCGCCGGAAGCCAAGGGTGAATTTTCTGTCGATATTCGCCTGGAAGTCATCAACAAGCGCGGCGTGCTCGCCATATTGGCCGCCGAAATTGCTGACATGGACGCGAACATCGACAACGTCAACATCACCGAACGTGACGGTAAATACAGCACGGTCAGCTTCACGATTGAAGTTCAAGATCGCGTACACCTTGCCAACATCATGCGACGGTTGCGCAAACTGGAACCCGTTGCGCGCATCAATCGCGGCAAAGCATAATCGCGCGACCACTATTAGGGAGACTGTCTATGCCGCGCGAAATCATCCATACCGACCTTGCACCCAAAGCGATTGGTACTTATTCGCAGGCTGTCAAGATCGGCGACATCGTATATCTCTCCGGCCAGATTCCGCTGGTACCGCAGACCATGGAGATGGTTGCAGGTGATATCGGCGCGCAAATTCGCCAGGTGTTTGAAAATCTGCGCGCGGTTGCACAGGCGTCCGGTGGCTCCTTGCAAGATGCCGTTAAACTGAACGTGTATCTCACCGACCTCAAGGATTTTACGCAGGTCAACGAGGTGATGGGGCAGTATCTTAAGCAACCCTATCCTGCGCGCGCCGCAATTGGCGTCGCTGCATTACCACGCGGCGCACGGGTTGAGATCGACGGGGTGCTGCATCTCAGTAAATAGTCTCGACCCGGTGCGTGCGGAGATTGACCAGGTTTCCGTGCGTAGCCTCAAGGGTGTTGGCCCGCGCGTGCTCGAAAAGCTCGCGCGTCTGGGCATCCACTCAATCCACGACTTGCTGTTGCATCTGCCGCTACGTTATCAAGACCGGACCCGCGTGGTGCCCATCGGTAGTTTGCGTGCCGGTGATGACGCGGTCATTGAAGGCGAGGTATTGCTCACCGAGGTAAAATTCGGAAAACGCCCAACCCTGCTGTCGCGGGTCGCGGACGGTACGGGCTCGATCACCTTGCGGTTTTATTATTTCAACGCCCAACAAAAAGACACGCTGGCGCGCGGTGCACGAGTGCGCTGTTACGGTGAAGCGCGCAGCCGCGACCAGACGCTGGAAATGATTCATCCCGAGTATCGCGTTGTCGATGTCGATACCCCGCCGCCGGTCGAAGAAAATCTCACGCCAATTTATCCAGCGACTGAAGGCTTAAACCAACACAGTTTGCGGCGGCTGACAGCGCAGGCTTTGCAGTGGTGGCAGCGACACGCAGCGAGCCGCGCTGATTCGTTGCCCGACGCCGTCCTGCAACAATTCCGTTTGCCGTATTTAAGTGAAGTGATCCCGTTTGTGCATCGTCCGTCGCCGGATGCCGACCAGGCCTTACTTGAAGCCAAACTGCATCCGGCGCAGCAACGCCTGATCTTCGAAGAGCTGCTCGCACAGCATCTGGCCTTGCGCCGTTTGCGCGCAGCCGCGCAACGGCATCGCGCACCCGCGTTACCGCCGGATGGTTCGCTGACACGGCAGTTCATTCATGACCTGCCGTTTACGTTAACCGGCGCGCAACGCAAGACCATTGCGGAAATTACCATTGACCTGGCACGTGCTCAGCCAATGCAACGGCTGGTGCAGGGCGATGTGGGTTGCGGCAAGACGATTGTGGCAGCGCATGCAGCGTTGCACGCCGTTGAGGCTGGCTATCAAGCCGCGCTCATGATGCCCACCGAGTTGCTGGCAGAGCAGCATTTCAGAAGCTTTACGCGCTGGCTGGCACCACTGAATGTCGAAATCGCGTGGCTGTCTGGAAAAGTCAAAACCCGGCAACGCCGCGTTGCTTTGGAGCGTATCGCGGACGGCACCGCGCGCGTGGTCGTCGGTACGCACGCGTTGTTTCAGGAACAGGTGGTGTTCGCGAAGCTCGGACTGGTCATTGTCGATGAACAACATCGCTTTGGTGTGCATCAACGCCTGGCACTGCGCGAAAAGGGTGGGCGCGATGGTGGATCGCCACATCAATTGATCATGACCGCCACGCCGATTCCGCGCACGCTGGCGATGACGGTGTATGCCGATCTTGACTGTTCCGTCATCGACGAATTGCCGCCGGGTCGTACGCCGGTCGACACCGTGGTGGTGCCCGATACACGCCGCGACCAGGTCGTGGAGCGCATCCGTGCGGCGTGCGCTTCCGGCCGTCAAGCGTATTGGGTGTGCACGTTAATCGAGGAATCCGAGACCTTGCAAGCGCAAGCCGCTCAAGACACCGCATTGCAATTACAGGCGGCGCTGGCCGAGCTAAATATCGGGTTGATCCACGGGCGCATGAAATCGGCGGAAAAAGAACTAGTGATGGCACGCTTTCACGCGCGTGAACTACACGTGCTGGTCGCAACCACTGTCATTGAAGTCGGTGTCGACGTGCCTAACGCCAGCCTGATTGTGATCGAGAACGCCGAGCGTCTGGGGCTTGCGCAGCTGCACCAGTTGCGCGGCCGGGTCGGGCGCGGCGCGATCGCCAGTGCCTGCGTGCTGCTGTACCAGGCACCCTTGTCGCAACTGGCGCGGCTGCGCCTGGCGGCACTGCGTGAAACCAACGACGGTTTTGAAATCGCGCGCCGCGATCTCGAACAGCGGGGTCCGGGCGAGGTACTGGGCACCCGGCAAACCGGCTTGACACAATTACGTATTGCCGACTTGCAACGCGATCAGGTGCTAGTGCCGAAGATTGCGCAGGCAGCACAGATGTTAATGGAGCAATATCCGCAACACGTCGATGCACTCATTGCCCGCTGGGTGGGCAAATCCATTTCGTACGGCGAGGTGTGACTAGCCAGCCTCAAGACCGGGATTGTCTGCCACATTAACGACCTTAGGCGTGTTCGGGAGCTTGATCTTGACTGTTTTATGATGCCGCGGATATTCGGCAACCACGTCCCAGACTGGCGTGCCCACCGGTTGCGGTCCGATGCCAACCCAGGTTGCAATGGTGTATTTTTTGTTGGGATCAAGCAGCTTTCCCTTGCCATCCTCCATGCGCAAAATGCGCTTACCCATGTCCTGATTCGGGTCGATGACATAACGCAACGCGCTGGTGCACACCATATCGCCGCCTTGCTGCATATACGGGTCTCTGTTGAACAAGTTATCAGCGATATCTTCGAGCATGAATTTCAATTCTTTGCCGCTGCGCTCGATGGTTGTAACGATGGGGTAGGTAATTGCGGTGAGGTTCATCACGTGCTCCATGGTGATGGCCTCGCCGGGCAGCAAGGTAGCACCCCACCGAAACCCCGGTGAAAACGTAAAGTCCGTGCCTTTGATTTCACGCAACGCTTCAACAATCAGTTGATCTGACGCGCCATTAAAATTTCCACGTCGGTAGAGCAATTCTTCGGTGACTCCCAGCTTTTCATCAAACTTGGCTTTGAACGGAGCACACACTTTTGCAATATGCGCAGCCATGTCTTTGTCGAACGGAACGAGATTGGAGAAAATTGGCAACAGCCGGTACTCGTAGTCCGTTATCCTGCCGTCTTTAACTTACAGATCCAGCACCGACAAAAATTTTCCGTTACAACCTGAATGCATGACCAAGGTTTTACCCTTGGGATTACTTACCACATGCGGATCTGGCAATGCATCGTGAGTGTGGCCGCCCATGATTAAGTCAATACCCGTCACTCGTGTGGCGGTTTTGAAATCGGCATTCATGCCGCCGTGTGATAGTAGCACCACGATTTGCGCGCCCTTGGCACGCACCTCATCGGCCATTTTCTGCACGTGGTCTTCTTGAATGCCGAAGGTCCAGTCGGAATCATGTAACCGGGGTTGGCAACCGGCATATAGGGAACGCCGGGCCAATGACACCCACCGTGACGCCGTTGACTTCACGCAGGGTGTAGGGTTTGAAAATAGGATCGCCGAATTCCTTGTCGACAATGTTCTGCGCGACGAATTCGATGTTGCCTTTAAAATCTTTTTCGATGTTTGAAGCCCATATACTTGAGCAGCTTGTCACCCACCACGTGCGGCAGGCGGCCGTTGGCTTCACCAATACCGATATTGATGTTCGGTTCGCGAAAGTAGGTCGGGACCAATTGCGCGTGGCAATCCGTCATGTGCATTAAAGTGAGCTGACCAAAGGGTGGCAAATCGTAGAGGCCGGATAACACATCCGGGCCTGCGTAACTTAAGCGCGGTAATACCAGCCCGCGGCCACCATCATTTTTAGAAAATCTCGGCGTGTCATTAACGACATCCCTAAACGATAGGCGCGTCATATCGACGCGCCGTAGCAGATTCATTCATGGGCATGGCGCTCAACCGGCCCTCGCAAGAAGGGTTTAATTGTTTAAGCACGCCTTCGTGATATCGGCGGATGCTTTAACGAGTTGAGTAATTTGAGCCGAGCTTTACAGTTTAATATTGCGCGAGGGCACGATAGCAATGAGTAACTCTGCATGGATTTCCCGTGATCTTGGCGTCGTCTGGCATCCCTGCACGCAGATGAAGGACCATGAAACCTTGCCGCTGATTCCGATCCGTCGTGGACACGGCGTGTGGCTGGAAGATTTCGACGGCACGCGTTATCTCGACGCGATCAGCTCGTGGTGGGTCAATTTGTTTGGCCATGCGCACCCGCGCATTCAAGCTGCTGTGCACGCGCAGCTCGACCAACTTGAACACGTGCTGCTGGCTGGATTTACCCACGCGCCGGTGATCGAACTTTCCGAGCGCCTGGTGCAAGTCGCGCCGCCCGGGTTGACGCGTTGCTTCTACGCCGACAACGGTTCGGCGGCGGTCGAGGTCGCGCTCAAAATGAGTTATCACTACTGGCGTAATCGCGGACAAACCACCAAAACCAAATTCATCACGCTGAGTAACAGCTACCACGGCGAAACGCTGGGCGCGCTCGCCGTCGGCGATGTCGCTTTGTACAAGCAAACCTATGCACCGTTGTTGATGCAGGCCGTCACTGTGCCAACACCTGACGCCTATCAGCGTGAGCCCGGCGAAAGCGACGGCGACTGCGCGCGCCGTATGTTCGCGCATATGGAGCGCGCGCTGGAACAACATGCGCATGAAGTCTGCGCGGTCATTGTCGAGCCGCTGGTGCAATGCGCGGGTGGCATGCGCATGTATTCGCCGGTGTATCTGCAACTGCTGCGGCGCGCCTGCGACGCGCATGGCGTGTTGTTGATTGCCGATGAAATCGCGGTCGGCTTCGGTCGCACCGGCACTTTGTTTGCGTGCGAGCAGGCTGCGATCACACCGGATTTTTTATGTTTATCGAAGGGCCTGACCGGCGGGTTCTTGCCGTTGTCGGTGGTGCTGTGCAGCGAGATGATCTATAGCGCGTTCTACGATGACTACAGCAAGCAGAACGCATTTCTGCATTCGCACAGCTATACCGGCAACCCGCTTGCATGCGCTGCCGCACTGGCGACGTTACAGATATTTCGTGAGGAACCGGTGCTAGACAATAATCGCAAGCTTGCCGCACTCATGCACACGGCGACGCGGCACCTCAACGAACATCCGCAGGTGGCCGAGGTGCGGCAAACGGGCATGATTCTGGCGATTGAAATGGTCAAAGATAAAGCGACCCGCACGCCGTACCCATGGCAGGAGCGTCGCGGTCGACGGGCTTACGAATATGCGCTGCGCGAAGGTGTGCTGTTACGCCCGCTGGGTGACGTGATTTATTTCATGCCGCCGTACGTGATTACGCCGGATGAAATTGCGTTGCTGGCGCGGGTGGCGAGTGCGGCTATTGAGCAGGCAACGTCCACTTGAACGGCATGTTCAGTTTAGCTTAGCCGGACTGTCCGCCGCGTTAATCTCAGCAAGCATCAGCGCCAGAGCTGCAGCCCCTTCTGGCGTTGCGAGCATGCGATCGGCAAACGCTCCCGCTTCTTCAGCATTTTCAAATTTCAGTAGCCCCGTCCCCGGCGGTACGACATCGTCTTCCGTGTAAACCATGAAACCGTTGCCGTCTTTATCTTCGATATATTTCATCGCTGGATGCTCCGTGGTTGTTTCACTTGTTAGTGGCGGGATGCGTGCTGATGAGCAAGTCCACCGGCATCAGCCGATGTTTGGTTTGCAGTTTCAAGCCCGCCCACAGCCCGAGGTTGGCGAGCGCGACCGCGTCGTCGCAGATGAATTCCTGCGAGGTACCATCGTTTTCGCTGTTCAGGCCGATCTCGAAACGCTCGTAAAATTCCAGTTGCGCCGCTAACCCGCCGTTAAAGCGCGTCTCGTTTTTCTCCACGATGCCCAGCAGCGCCATACTCAGCGTGTGGTAGTTCAAACGAAAGCCTTTGCTCGACGGCCGCTGCTTGAATTTGTCGAGATTGCCACGCAGCAACGCAGCCGCCGTGCCCGAGTCGTTGAGCAGGCAGGCTTGCAGCGCATCGACGTAATTGCAGACTTCGATGTCCATCGGGTCGTCGTCGGGCGAGCGGCGCGGCCACGGGGCAAAACGCCGCGCCAACGCGAAGTCGGTGGACATGAAGGCGGCGTTGAAGCCTTCGATGGCGTCGAGTTCCATTACACACGACCAATCCGCCTTGTCACCCAGATACTCCGGCAGCGTCGGATCGTAGGCCATACGGAAACTCATCTCGATGCACCCGGCGGCTTTCTGAAACGTGGCGCGCGCTTCTTTCACGGCCGCGCGCGTTGACAGACTCTGGAACCAGACGCCATGCAGGTAGCGGGCACGGCCCAAGTCCATGTAGTCGAGATACATTGAGGTATAGATCGCTTGATCGCGCTCACCGGCATCGACATTCTTTTGCTCTTTCGCTATTTCCTTCAGCCCGTGCTCGATCCACCATTCAACATCTTCCCGATCCGGCCCCATGCGCGGTGTTGTCATTCACCATACTCCTTGATGAGGTTTTTCTTCGTTGCTTCAAAATCGTTCAGTGGAAATTTGGTTTCGGTCCCGTCCACAATCTTGCCTTTGCTATCACGCTCGAACACACGGACTTGGCCGTGTCTCGGTGTTGGTGTGCGTGGACATGTGCTGCTTGCGACCACGCTTATCTTTTACTTCTTGCCACAATTCCATTTCCTGTGCGGTGTACGATCCGCCGATGCGGTTCGACGGCTTGTCGACCTTCTTGTGTTTGGTCAGCATCTTCTTGGCGTGGGTTCGGTTGTTCTTGGCCGAGCCCTGCTTCAGTCCGCCTTTATTCGTCGCCACCCGCGTATTCCCATCCTGCGCGCCCTTGGCTTCCCATTCGGTGAGCTTGCCATCTTTGTCACGCGTCATCGCGTCCGGCCCGTGGTAGCGGTTGTTGAAGCGCTCGTCGGACGTGTGCTTCGAGTTTTCCTGTGCTTGTTTCAAACCCTTCTCGCCCAACTTCTCCGAGATTTTCTTGCCCGCGACTTTAGATAGCAGTTTGCCACCAGGAACCAGGCCCAACGCAATCCCACCGCCGCGCCCCAGCGGCTCACCGGTTCGTCCGTGCCGAGGTCGACACCGGTCACCATTTGCAGCGCGCTCTTGATCGGGGCCACCACCGGCGTGTTGTCCGCCACCGCAGAGAGCGCCGCCCGCACTTGCTTCTCATCCGGCTTCTTCGGCTCCCCGCGCGGCGGGCCGGAGCAGATTACTTCGTATAAACCCAGCCGCCCGGTGAATATCTGCTCCACGAGCCATGCGCGGCCCGTACCCTCACCCGCGACCCCGGTGCCGAAGTACGCCGCCCAGCGCAAGGCTTCCTGCCGCAGGCGTTCACGCATCGCAAGGTCGTGGGCCACCGCATGGAAAAAACCTTCGATCCCGTCGCGCGCGCCGAATTTTACGAGATGTAAACACGCGCCCCGCACGAACAGCAGGGGCAGCAGGCGGTACGCGCTACCGCTGAAATACAGAAGGGAATCCGGGGGCGTGTCGTTGTTGCTGCTACTGCTACTGCCGTCCATGACGTTTTTCCGGAGGGGTCTTGAAGTCTGCGCCATGCTACGGCACTGCGGAGATTTTGATCAATCGCAAAATTCTACGTGGTGTTGCGCAGGCGACTCGTAACCACACCGCCCCTGAGGGCAAATAGCAAGGAGGGGAAAGGCGCGTGTTGCTTCCCTCAGGGATCAGTGAACACGTTCGGTTTGGATACCGGCGCTGCAAATCAGCTGCTCCAGCGCGGCGAGATCCGGAATGATCGCGGTGATGTCGTTGACGACCACTTGCTGCAACTGAAATTTTTCCCGGTCGCTGCCGCTTTCTTTACGGATATCGTCGCGCAATATTTTCAGCAAGCGCGGATTGTTGCGGATAACGATGGCATAAAATTGCAACGTGGCACCACTGTGCACGCCATTGAGTACCGCGATCCGGGCGCGATTGTCATATTCAGTGGCGACATCTCCGGCGGCACGTTCGTACGACACCAGCGGAATACGTAACCCACGCCAGACCATCCGGCCGAGTAACCAGTCAGGTGCATTTTCGGCCGCTTGCGGCGCGGCGTAGCGCACAATTTCTGCGATGGCGGTATTGGGTAACAACAAACTCCGGCTCTGGGTCGTAATCAACTGACTGCGAATTACTGAGCGTTCGTTCGACATGATCGTCACTCCTCAATTGTCGTTCGCGGGTTTTGACATTTTGTCTTTGAAACGTGTCACTAACGCGGCTGCCAACTCTTCTGGCGTGCCGCTGAAACTCACATGACCGGTTTTGCGCGCATTGTCGGGCATGCTACTGATCACGCAGCTGTCGGCGTCTTGTGCCCAGATGTCGCCACCACCCGCCGCCACTGCATGACAACCCCGTTCGCCATCGTTGCCCATGCCGCTGAATATGATGGCGCCGCAATAATTGCCGTAGCGGCGCGCCATGTCCTGCATTACAAAATCAATGCTCGGACTATAAATTGAGGCTTCGGTTTTTTCGTTGAGGGTGACACGCCCGAGCATGTCGATCAGGATGCGTTCGTTGACTGGCGCCAACACCACCTCCTGGTGTTTGAGAACGTGCCCGGTCGTTGCAACAAACACTCGCAACGGCGTGACACGATCCAACTGGTCCGCCAGTAAATCCAGATGGCTGGCACCGATGTGTTGCGCCAACACAAACGCCACCGGGATGTCGCCTGGTAATTTGCTGAGAAACTCGCGCACCGCCAGCGGCCCGCCCAGTGATGCGCCCAGCACCCACAAATTTTCCAGTGTACTGGTGCTCGCCGCTGCATTCTCCGGAGGCATCACACGTGGCAGTTTACTTGATGCGGTGGTGGCCTTGGGTAACGCCACCTTGGCAGCGGACTTGACTACCGGCGGCGCCACCGGTTTGGGCGGCGGACGCTGACGCTTGGTGATCGACCATAATTTTGCCGCAAGCCGTCGCCCCCATTCCGGATTTGCGGCGTTGGCCGTCAATTCAATCGTGGCACTGTCGTTAAACAAAATAGGTAGTTGGGCGTTTTCAAGCAGGTTTTGTAAAATGTCAAGCACCTGATCTGCGGTCTCGTCGAGATCGACCAGGACCACGTCAGCACGTGCCGCATTCACTTGTTCCAACGTTACCGAGCCTACCGGATGGCGCCCAATAATTGCGAGACCATGCTTGCCCAGCACCCGCGACAGCTCAGACAGCCGTTTTTCTGAGGTGTACAGAATAGCAACGCGCAACGGAGCATTGGAATCATTCACGGCGCAGCAACGTGTTGATGTTTTCCAATAGCTCGATGTCCTGGTAGGGCTTGCCCATGTACATGTTGACGCCGATGGCCATGGCGCGCTCGCGGTGTTTATCGCCGGTACGTGAGGTGATCATGATAATCGGAATATTCTTCAAGCGCTCATCGTTGCGCATCGCGGTGGCCAGCTCGTAGCCGTCCATGCGTGGCATTTCAATGTCGAGCAGCATGAGGTCGGGCACGTAGTCCTGCAATTTGGCCAATGCGTCCACGCCATCTTTTGCGGTGACGGTTTCAAATGCGTTGCGCGTCAGCAAACGCTCAGTGACTTTACGCACGGTGATCGAGTCGTCGACCACCATGATGCTTGACATTTTTGCTGCTGCCAGCGCGGGCCGAATATCACGCTTGGTATGTGCGATGCCCGCACGAATTAACGAGGCCAGATCAAGAATCAGCGCAACACTGCCGTCGTTCACAATGGTGGCGCCGGAAATTCCGATCACGGTCGCAACCTGCGGGCCGACCGATTTAATGACCACTTCCTGACGTGCCACGATAGCTTCGACATGAAGCACCACACGGTGGTCGCCGGCGCGGGCCAGGATCAATGGAATTTTTACGCCGGGATCGGGTAATTGCGGCTGCGAGATGTTGAGCACCGTGCCGAGGTGAAAAAACTTGTAGCTGTGACCGCCATACTCGTAGCGCAGCTGCTCGTCACGTTGCAATTTTTCGATTTCGTCACGACCCGCACGCACCACGCCGTCGATCACGGTGAGCGGTATCGCATACGTCTGTTCGCCCACCTGCACCATCAGGGCCTGGGTCACCGATACCGTTAACGGCAGGCGCACGATAAATGTCGTGCCTTGGCGCTGCACCGAAGAAATCTGTAAGGTCCCGTTGAGCAGCTTGATCTGGCTGTTGACCACATCCATGCCGACGCCGCGCCCGGAAATCTGCGTGATTGCTTTGGCAGTGGAAAAGCCTGCTTCCAATACGAATTGCGTCACTTCGTTGTCGGTCAGATCGGAATTCTTGTCCATCAAGCCGCGTTCGAGCGCCTTATTGCGAATTGCCGCCATGTCCATCCCGGCACCGTCGTCGGCGATGCTTAACACGATTTCCGCACCTTCACGCCAGAAGCACAACGTGATGTTTCCGCCTTCGGGCTTGCCCGCTTTGCTGCGCACGTGGGGTGCTTCGATGCCGTGATCGACCGCGTTGCGCAACATATGTTCCAGTGCCGTGGTCAAGCGATTCAACACCGAGCGATCCATCTCACCTTCGGCACCAATCACGTGCAACTCGATCTGCTTGCCCAGTTCCTTACCGGTCTGCCGCACGATGCGGCGCATGCGCGGTACGATGCTGGAAAATGGCACCAGGCGAGTGCGCATCAACCCGTCTTGCAGTGCAGTCGCCACGCGCGATTGTTGCAGCAACAGGATTTCAGATTCACGCGTCAGGTTGTCCAACAGCTTTTGAATGCTGCCCAGGTCGCCGACGCTTTCCACCAGGCTGCGTGACAATTGCTGCATGTTGGAAAAACGGTCAAGCTCGAGCGGATCGAATTCTTCCTGATCGCTGACCCCGGCTTTTTCATAGCGGAATAACATCTGCGCTTCGGCTTCAATTTCAAATTTGCGTAGCTGCTCGCGCAGGCGATTGACGGTTTGCGCCAACTCCAGCAAGTTGAAGTTGACGGAGTTGAGCTGCAACTCGATGCGTGAACGGTAAATCGAAACTTCGCCCGCGTTGTTGACCAATTCATCCAGCAGCCCCAGTGCCACGCGCACTTGTTCTTCGCTGGCTTTGGCTTTTTGAAATTGCGCGGGCAACTCAGCGTCAATCGCGGAAGCAGCCGCTGTCGGGCGCGCGACATTCATCAGCGCTGCGATTCCGGCCGATGCCTCGGACGGCACCAGCGTTTCGGCAACTGGATTCACGGAGGGTTTACGCAATCCCACGGCGACTTCAATTTGCTCAATCAACGGTGCCGCAGATTCCAGCGTGACTTTGTCACGCACCCGCTCCAACGCGCCCGACAGCCAGTCGTAGGCGGTGTGCATCACATCCACCAAGGCGGCATTAGTCTTGACCCGCCCTAATGCGATGCCTTCAAAAATATTTTCGATGCTGTGGCTGAGATCGCCGATGGGTGCAACTTTCGCCATGCGCGCACCGCCTTTGATGGTGTGCAGTGCACGTTGCAGCTCACCCACGACTTCGGCGTTGGCGGGATCGCTGGCCCAACGGGTGATCAAGTCGTCCATGGTCGCGAGAATTTCGTTGGCTTCCTCCAGAAACACATCCAGTAAGTCGCTGTCGCTGTCGGTTGATTCCGCCAGCACCGGCGCGGCGGCGCGTGGAAACGGAATGACCTGGCGCCCCTCAGAGCGAGTCACCGGGGTGAATTCGACCGGCGGCGCGACCAGGGTGTCGAGCTCCGCTACCGCAGGCTTTTCGGGCGCGTTCATTAGCACTTCAATTTGCAGCGACAGTTCCTTCGCCGGTTCGACACTTGCGCCGCCACGCAGTAATTCGATACTGCGGGCAATCCAATCGTGCGCCAATTGCACCAGATCGAATGCCATGCTGTTTGCAGGCAACAGGCCCTCACCGATGCGCTGCAATAATGTCTCGACCTGGTGACATAGATCGCCGAGCGGCGCGATTCGCGCCATGTTTGCGCCGCCTTTGATCGTATGCAACGCGCGTTGCAGTTCGGTGATCGCGCTCAGATCATTCAATGAAGCATGCCAGCGCTGCATGACCTCATCGAGCGACTGAAGAATTTCCACTGCCTCGTCGAGAAACACACCGCGCAGTTCAGCGTCGGGATCGTAGGATTGCTCCGGAACTTTAGCCTCGAGCAATATCGCAGGCGGCATGGCCGCGCGGAACGATTCCAGCAGATCAAGCAATTCGGACGGAGTTTCAAGCGGCCGCTGCTCGCGCGTGCGTACCAGCGCATCCACCACCCACTCCAGCACCCGTACGATCAGTTGCACCGCTGCGGTGCTGCGCTGCGCGGGGCTTTCCAGAAGCTGGTTTAAAAAACTGTTCGCAGCACTGCAAACCGCCGCAATCGGCATCAAATTCGCGATACGCGCGCCGCCATGCAGGGTGCTGAAGCGACGCCTGATTTCGTCGATATAGTCGTCACGCTGCGGCATCTCAACCCAGACACCCGCCTCGGCCAGACTGCGATTGACCAGATCGGTTGCTTCGAGCAGGAAGACATTGACCAGCTCGGTGTCGACATCTTCGGCGATGGCGTCCGGCTCCATGTCCGGCATCTCAACTGGAATGGTCTCGACATTTTGTAAACGCTGGTTCTGTTCCTGACTGGCCAATTGATGCAGGTGGGCAACAGCATCGAGCAGTGCAAGTTTGGCCGCATGGGTTGTGTGGGTGTCGCTCAGATCACGCAGCACGTCGGTGATGAAATCACTGCCGGCGCGTAACGCCGCCAACTCAATGTCGCCCACCGCGCTGTGGTTCTCGGCGAGCAATTTGGCCCACTTTTCCAGGGCGTCTGAGACGTCGGCGATTTCTTCGATATTCGCCATGCGCGCACTGCCGTGCAGGGTATGCAGCGCGCGAATCAAATCTTCGCTAACAACGCAATGCGCGTCAGGTGCCGAGCATTGTTCCAGGAAGGTGCTCAACGCGCTGAGATGGTTGCGGGTTTCGTTCACGAAAATTTCCGCCAACACCGGATCGACATGCCGCAGCGGCGGCACGCTGTCAGCACCCAGGATGACGTCTTCCGCAGCTTCGACCAGCTCGGGCACCGGCAACGGCGCCAGCTCGTCAAGCAGCTCGCCCTTGGCCACGCGTTGTGCGCGGTCGATCAACGGTTGGGTGACCACCCCGCCCTTGCGGCCTGCCCGCAATTCTGCGACCAGCAACGGCAGCAAATCGCGTGCCTGTTCCAGCACCGCGTAAACCGCCGGGGAGATTTCAAGACTGCGATCCAGCACGCGATTGAGCATGCTCTCCACCGCCCACGCAAATTCGCCGATTTCCATTGCACCGACGATACGGCCGCTGCCTTTGATGGTGTGAAACGAACGCCGTAAGGTACGCAGCGCGTTGTCGTCAGCGGCGTTCTTCTTCCACAACGCCAGTTGTGTTGCAACGTTCGTGCTTTCTTCGCTGGCCTCTTCGATGAAGATTTCCAGCACTTCGGGATCAACCGGCGAGGTGTCTTCGACCGGCGCCGATGTTGCGACCGGCTCGCCGGGCAGGAAAGTTTCCGGTTGCGTTTCTGCTGCCGCTTCCAACACCGGCGCGGCGAGCGCAACGGAAATTATGTCATGCTCAGGCTCCACGACCGGCGGTGCAGCAACCTCCAGCTCCGGCTTGGCGCCGTAACCCAACTGCGCCAGCCCGTCACGCACGGTGTTCAGCCCATTGCGCGCACCGACCGGATCGTCCGCCACGGATTCGAGAAAATATTCAAACCCGGTAATGACATCCGCCAAGGTGTCGAGCTTGTCGGGCGACACGGTCTGGCGCCGTTCGAGTAAATCGGTGGCCAGGAATTGTTCGGCCGAGCCCAATAATTCCGCCGCTTGCTGATAACCCAGGATCTGCAAGGCTCCGCGAATGCTATTAATGAGCTCAATGGCGGGCTGCAACAGATCAAATTCGGTGGGCTGAGCGGCAAATTGCAACACGATGTCTTTGACACGTGCCAGCACCGCACGAGCTTCCTGGGTCGTTATACCGACCAGACTGCGGTATTCAGCCTCGGGCAGATCGCTGTCAACGGCGGCACCGGCTTCGAATTCGCCAACCGGCTGCACGCTGTGCACATCGCCCAGCGATGATTCGACAAACAACAAGGCGCCCGCGACACTCATGATCACGTCGTCGGTCAACGGCTGGTTGCCGTCCAAGACGTTCTTGAGTGCGATTTCCTGTTCGGCAATCGGCTGGCGCAGACGGCCCAAGCCGAGCATGCCGAGGGTATCGGCCACGGTGCGCAGCTTGACAATAACCGGTTCCAGTTCAGACAGCGGTCGATCCTTGGTGCGCACAAATACGTCGACCGTCTCTTTGATCGACAACAAATCTTCTTTCAATGCGGCAGCAACATGCTCCATCACACCGGCGTTGGCACCCAGCAGCTGGTCTTGCGCGTCGCTCAAAGCTCCAGCGCTGGGAAGCAGTTCATCCAACTTGAACGCGCGCTTGAGCTCGGTGACGCGTGCGCCGCTGGAGGTCGCTTGCGCGACATAGAACAGCAGGTTCTTGACTAATTCTTTTGCAGGGGTTTTTTGCAGGGACTCTTCACCCTGATCTACCATGATTTTGAGCTGACGATCAAGTTGGCCCAGCAGCGTCTTGACCGCCACGCTGGTGTCAAGACCTCGCTCCATGAGCGCTTCAACCATACCCTGCGCCGCCCACCAGAGCTGGCGCACGGTGACGCTGTGGCAGGCACCATCGAGCTGTGCGAGCACAAACGCGAGTTTCTTGGTTTGTTTGGGCAAGTCGGTACCACGGATAATACCTACCAGCGCGGCCTGGTATACCGGGCGCAATTTTTTGGCCAGCGCGCGTAAGTCGGTGACGCCGGAGGGCGCCGCCTTGGGCGGCGGGAAAACGTTAAGATCCGGTGCAAACAAAGCGTTTTCTGACAGCAAGGGCAGGCCGCGCGCCGCGCGCAAATCATTCAGCAGCGCGAGCAGAATGACCGGCCGGTCTTGATGACCCAGGCTCAGGTGTTCGAGATATGCCGGCAATTGCAGGATGCCGCGCGTCAGCACTTCAAAGGCGTCCTGTTTTTGTTTGATCTGATCGTCTTTCAAAGACTGCGTCAGTTGCTCCATCTCTTCGGCCAGCAATGCCGGTCCGAACAGCTCCACGATGTGCAGGGTGCCGGTGATCTGATGCAGGTGCGACGCAATAAAGTCAAGCTTGGCGGGATCCGGGGTTTCGACGTGGGTTTCGAGCGCCTGACGAATCTGGTCCAGCGCCTCGCCGATCTCGGTCTTGACCCAGTTCAGTGCTTTAATGTCGATACCGCTACCGGATGCCATAATTGAACCCTAATTTGATACCGATAATTTTTTGTACGCGAGCGTGTCGTCGGTCGCGATGCGTTTGAAATCAGGCCGGTTCCAGCGTAACAACTCACCACCGCCCAACACCAGCACGCCGCCGGGCGCCACATGCTCCGCAAGCTGGTT
>JANMQQ010000402.1:0-2135 GCA_031370545.1 Gammaproteobacteria bacterium | reverse complement strand
CTAGCTTGCCGGACAGTTTGCCGAACGCGATGATGGAGCCGGTGAAGGTGATTGCGCCGACGAAGGTTCCGATGAATAATTCGATGCGATTGCTGGCGTGTAAAACTTCACCTATGCCGTAAGCAACCGGATTATTGAATGCTGCCATCGCCACCAGCACCGCCGCCAAACCGACCAGCGAGTGCATCGCCGCGACCAGCTCCGGCATCGCGGTCATCTGGATGCGCCGCGCAATCACCGCACCTATCACGCCCCCTGCGGCAATCGCGAACAGAATGTACGTTACATTGTGCGTAACGGTGAGCGTGGTCAGCATGGCAATAGCCATACCGACCATGCCAAGCAGATTGCCGCGTCGTGCCGAAACCGGCGAGCTCAAGCCTTTCAGCGCGAGGATGAACAAGACCGCAGCGGTCAGATAGGCGAGTGCAACAAAATTGGCCGACATAAATTTCCTTAACTCAAAAATTTCTTAACGCTGCGTAGATACTCTGTTCGAGGTCAAACTTATTTTCTGTAATTTTTGCATTTTCTTGCTCATGCTGGGATTGCGTAAAAACGGGTGTTATCGAATGGCTTGTCATGTTTCAACATGCCGTGGATTGCATGCAGCAATTTACGCATCACAGCACAAAGCGCTTGCAGGGGTAGCTTGCCGTTATCCACGAGGTGCTGGAAGTAAGCTTTAACGTATGGGTCATGCTGTTTAGCACTCAAGGCTGGCATGTAGAGGGCAGAACGAATATGGCGGTTTCCGGCCTTGGATATACGCGTTTTTTTATGGACGCTTTTGCCGGAATCAAAGGCACGTGGATCGAGTCCCGCGAACTTTACCCATTCGCGGTGGGAAAGCCCCTGCGGCAACAACAGAAGCTCGCCCATGAGCGCAATGGCACTGGTTTGGGCAATGCCCTTGATGCCCGTGAGCAACTGAAACACACGCTTTAGATCGGTGTGTTGTTCGATCAATGCCAGCGCTTCTTTGCCTAAGTGCTCAATGCGTTTCTCCAATTGGGAGATCGCCAATTTGACATCGAGCAGCACCGCTTTTGGGGTTTCTTTGGATACGCTCAAAGCGTGGCAATTATTTTTGGCAGCGGCCTTTTGACGGGTCAGCGCATCAATGCGGCGAGCGAAACTGCGCAGGGAAATATTCTCGTCGGACGGGCGCGTCCACGCGACGAAGTCCATCCGCTCGGCGTATTGGGCCAGCGTTTCAGCATCGACGGCGTCCGTCTTGCTGTTTTTCATCAACACCTTGGCGAAGTTGTGGGAAGACTTCGGATTGACCACCATGAGCGCCACACCAGCATCATGAAGGGCGATGGACAGGTCGAAATGGTAGATCCCGGTTGCTTCCAGGCAGACAATGATGCCAGGCATACCGACCATCTTTTTCACCAGTCGGGCGCGGTCAGCGGGTGTGTTGGTGAATTTCTGCGTCTTGCAGGATATGCCATTCTTGCGGACGAGGAGAATCAATTCCTCCGCGCCGACGTCGATTCCGGCGAAGGACGATTTGGATTCTTCTTGAACAATTTTTTTAGATTGAATAGTCATAATGTTTATCTGTCAGGTTAAAAAAGAAAGTAAACTAGTCACTGGTTTCCCGACCCTGAATATGCGCCTACCTTCCTTGTGTATGCAGGCTCTGAGCCTCAGATACTCCACGGTATGGGCGAATAGGGCGGGAGGCCAATCTACAAACAGGCTCTGGTTAAAAACCAGTCCTCAGGTCGGGACGGCCTTCCCTGTGAAACGTAAAACTTTACTTAACCTCCTATACAGCATTTCATTAAATTCGATCATACAAGGGCGGGTTTTAACCCGACAGGAGCTAGACCTACAATTTAGTTCTGCGTGGCCGGAAATAGCGCGTGTCCTGATAGTAAGATTCTACTTCATTGTCCGGCCACCACCCCGGCACGCCAAGCACCGGGACAGGAGAGAAATCCTGCATAAGATGATGCGGCGACGGGTTTGAAAAATAATCCGCGAGTGCTCCATCCATCGCGCCAATTTGTTCTGCAGTTGAGAGCTTAAAAAAATCGGCTGCGACTGGGAAGATCAATCCTTTACCCGTCATGCCGCTATACGGCTGGAGTGCTTTCTCATAAAGCGCATGGCCAAATAAA
>JANMQQ010000054.1:0-6476 GCA_031370545.1 Gammaproteobacteria bacterium | reverse complement strand
CAGCGATGGGATTTTTTGGAACCGTGATCGTTTGCAATCTCACAGTGCCTCTCCCTTGCTCTGCCGTTGCTGCAAGCGCTGCACGCGCGCCTCCAACCGCTCCACATCATCACGCACCACATCCACCTGCTGCATAAATGTCTCGACCTGCGCACGATCCGGCAACAGCTCGCGTTCGTATTTTAAATATTCACCGGCATCTTGCAGCAGCGCCGTGCCGCTCTGCTGCGCCCAGCGCTGCGAAGCGCGCGCGGCATTGCCAACTTGATGCGCAATCACATCACCAGTGAAACGCGACAGATGCTCTTCCCAGTCGATGTCCATCGCTGCCAGAATGTCCTGCAACTGCTGACCCAGATCCGTGTCGCCGCTGATCTGCACCTCACCGCTATGCAGCGCACCGCGATCACCATTGATGCCGAGACGTGCAAACGCCAACGGCGTACCGCTCAAGCGCGCGTCCACTGCACCGGCGTGTTCGCCGCGTACTTCGATGTGATCAGTTTGCAACGCGAGAAACAGCGTGAGGTTTACGCCGCGCAATTCCACCGCCACGACTTTGCCCGCCAGACCACCCAGCCGTTGCACGGTGTAGGGGTCGAGGCGCAGGGCGGCGTTGAGCGCGGATTCAAATGCGTTGAGTAGAAGTTGTTTAGGATTCATGCGTGTCTGTTGCGTCGATAGCGTTGTTAGGGCGTCTCTTCAATTATCAGTCCGAACTCACGTTCCTTCTTGCGCGCCACAAAAATTCTTGGTCTAGCGGAACGTGCTTGTGCCCACGTTGTCACCGACTGTCGGTCGCTATCGCTGATGTCGCACCCGAGTATAACTTCCACCAGTAAGTCTTGTGGAAATGAGTATGTGCCCGGCCCTCTATGCTCAAAGATTCGATACTCTTTTTCATAACCCCAATGCTCGGATTTAGCGAGGAGCGCTGTTTCTATCCGCTGTTCTTCGGAATCGAAGATACGAGTTGAAGGATATGTCAGCAAATACTTCACCTGCTGTGAACGATGAAAAAATCCGTCGTAGGGGCCCGCGCGAAAGCCGATGCAGATACCCCTGTGTGCATTCGCGTAGTGTGACCACATTAGAATGTCGTCATTAACAGCTGATAAACAAAACACACCAGCACTTTTTGCCGCCCTTGTAGAAATCATCGGATCAAGATTCTTGTAGCTACCTCTTCGGGCTAATCGATTTGCTTCAATTAGGCGATCACTGGGTGAAAGGTTGGGCTTATATATTTTGAATTTCTTCAGAAAGAATTTTTTCCACTCTTCTTGAGTTCCATGGAGCGATAACGCTATCTTGCAATCGAAGGGATCGTTGAATTGGCTGGGTGAAGGAAAATACACGGTACTATTTTCAAAAGTTTCCCTTACTCGATCACCTTCTACCTTTTCCAAAGATCGGTACTTGTACAAAACGTCAGAATCCATCAGTTGCCTCACATGGGTCTGTAGGGCGCTCTAACTAAAACTTATACCCACGATGCACCGCCACCACGCCCGCCGTCATGTTGAAATACTCAACGCGCTCGAAGCCCGCCGTCTGCAGCATCTGTTTTAACGTCTCTTGATCCGGGTGCATGCGGATGGATTCGGCCAGGTATTGATAACTGGAAGCATCGCCGGTAATCGCCTTGCCCAACACCGGCAGCACTTTGAACGAGTAGGCATCGTAGATCGGGCGCAGCGCGGCCAGTGTCGGTTTGGAAAATTCCAGCACAAGCAAACGGCCACCCGGTTTTAACACGCGGAACATCGACGCCAACGCGCGGTCTTTGTTGGTGACGTTGCGCAGGCCAAAGGCGATGGTGATGCAGTCGAAATGACTATCGGGGAACGGCAGGCTTTCGGCGTCGGCCTGCACGAAAGTCACGTTGCCGACGATCCCGCGATCAACCAGACGTGCGCGCCCGACGTCAAGCATCGACGCGTTGATGTCAGACAACACCACTTCACCTTGCTCGCCGACCAGCGGCGCCATCAGCGCGGCCAGATCGCCGGTGCCGCCAGCCAGATCGAGCACGCGCTGCCCGGTGCGCAGGCCGGTCATCTCGACCGCGATGCGCTTCCAGATGCGGTGCAGGCCCAGCGACATCAGGTCGTTCATCAGGTCGTATTTGTTGGCGACAGAATGAAACACTTCCGCGACTTTGCGTGCTTTGTCTGCAAGTGGCACTTGTTGGAAACCGAAGTGGGTGGTTTTGTCAGTCATACGATTTAACCTTTTAAATCGCGCGCACGGCGCACGCTACGGTTTGCGTTTTTTTCCGGCCTTTTCTAACTGTTTGAGATATTCCTGCCACAGCTCGTCGTGGTGTTTGCCGAGGTTGTAGAGCGTTTCCCAGGAGTAGATGCCGGTGTTGTGGCCATCATCAAAATGCAGGCACACCGCGTAGGTGCCGACCGGCTCGATCTGCACGATATTGACATTTTCCTTGCCCAGTTGCAGCACGCCTTCCCCTGGCCCGTGGCCGCGCACTTCGGCGGACGGTGAGTACACCCGCAAGTATTCACACGGTAGATTGAAATTGCTGCCGTCGTCGAACGCGAGTTCGAGCACGCGTGATACCTGATGCAAGCTGATGTCAGTGGGGCGGGGGGCGGTGGATTCAGTCACGTTAATATTCCTCGTTAGGTCGTAGCGGTGCGATTTATCGCGCCCGACATTCGGACGCCATGAATGGCGCCCCTACAATATGTATCTGCTCAAGTCTTCGTTCTTGACTAATGCACCGAGCTGCTCTTCGACGTACTGCGCATTCACTTCCAACGACTGGCCGCCGCGATCCGCAGCATCGTATGAAACACTTTCCAGCATGCGTTCCATCACGGTATGCAAACGGCGCGCGCCGATATTTTCGGTGGCTTCATTGACCTGCCACGCAATTTCAGCAAGACGACGAATGCCTTCCGGCGTGTAAGTCACTTGCATGCCCTCGGCGGCGAGCAGCGCAGCGTATTGCTTGGTGAGCGACGCGTCCGGTTCGGTGAGAATGCGCACAAAATCTTCGACCGTGAGCGATTGCAACTCCACACGAATCGGCAGGCGCCCCTGCAATTCAGGCACCAGATCCGACGGTTTCGCCATGTGGAATGCACCCGAGCAAATGAACAGAATGTGGTCGGTGCGTACACTGCCGTATTTTGTCGAGACCGTGGTGCCTTCCACCAGCGGCAGCAAATCGCGCTGCACGCCTTCGCGCGAAATATCCGGCCCGCTGCCGCCGTACTCGGAGCGGCGCGCGATCTTGTCGATCTCGTCGAGAAATACAATGCCGTTTTGCTCGACGTTTTCCAGGGCTCGTGTCTTGATATTATCTTCGTTGACCAGCTTGCCCGCTTCTTCGTCGGTGAGCAGGCGCATCGCTTCGCCGACCGGTAATTTGCGTGACGTGGTGCGCGCGTTGCCGAGATTTTGAAACATGCTTTGCAACTGGCTGGTCATTTCTTCCATGCCTGGCGGCGCCATGATTTCCACCCCCATCTGCGGAGCAGTGACTTCCACTTCAATCTCGCGCTCATTGAGCGTGCCTTCGCGCAGTATCTTGCGGAATTTCTGCCGTGTGGATGATTCCTCCGCACTGGGGGGTTCGGCGGCCGGATTGAATCCCATGGTCGTGTTGCGCACCGGACGCAGCAAAATGTCGAGCACCCGTTCCTCGGCGGCTTCTTCCGCGCGAAAGCGCACTTTTTTGGTTTCCTGGTCGCGCGTCAGTTTCACTGACAAATCCATCAAATCACGAATGATGGTATCGACATCCCGGCCGACATAACCGACCTCGGTGAATTTGGTAGCTTCCACTTTTATAAAAGGCGCGTTGGCAAGCT
This sequence comes from Gammaproteobacteria bacterium, assembly GCA_031370545.1. Classification (GTDB taxonomy): domain Bacteria; phylum Pseudomonadota; class Gammaproteobacteria; order SG8-11; family SG8-11; genus UBA6921. The sequence continues at coordinate 2,637 of JANMQQ010000054.1, read as the reverse complement.
TGGCGAGACGGCGCGCAATTTCAGTTTTGCCCACGCCGGTGGGGCCAATCATCAAAATGTTCTTGGGCGTGATTTCGTTGCGCATGCCCTCGGCAACTTGCGTGCGCCGCCAGCGGTTGCGCAGCGCGATGGCAACCGCGCGTTTGGCGGCGGCCTGGCCGATGATAAATTTGTCCAGTTCCTGGACGATTTCGCGTGGGGTCATGCTTGACATAAACGTTTAATTTCTCCAAAACAAAACTACCTCCCCCTGCAAGGGGGAGGGCTGCGACTGCACGGATGCAGGAGGTAGAGCAACGCATGGAGCAGTTGCCGAGGGTGAGGGTGAAATTAAGCAGCGTACCGCCATTGACCACCCCCATCCCTACCTTCCCCCTTGCAGGGGGAAGGAGTCATATCTAGACAAAGATTCATTTACGCCAATTCCTCGATAGTGAGATTGTGGTTGGTGTAAATGCAGATGTCGGCGGCGATGTGCAAACCCTTTTCGACAATGGCACGCGCCGCTAGCGGTGAGTTTTCCAGCAAGGCTTGCGCGGCGGCCTTGGCGTAAGCGCCGCCCGAGCCAATCGCGATCAGGCCATGCTCAGGTTCGATCACGTCGCCGTTGCCGGAAATAATCAGCGACACGTGTTTGTCGGCCACCGCGAGCAAGGCTTCGAGACGGCGCAAGGTTCGATCCGTGCGCCAGTCTTTGGCGAGCTCGACTGCCGAGCGTTGGAGATTGCCGGAATGCTTTTCCAGCTTGGCTTCGAAGCGCTCGAACAAGGTGAACGCGTCGGCGGTCGCACCGGCAAATCCGGCCAGCACCTTGTCATTGTAAAGACGGCGCACTTTACGCGCGTTGGACTTCATGATGGTATTGCCCAGCGACACTTGACCGTCGCCGCCGATCACCACCTGGGTGTCGCGGCGCACGCACAAAATAGTTGTACCATCGAACTGCTGCATGGACTGTCCTTCGTCTTAAATTTTAAATTGTGGCAAAGGCGGCGATTGTACACCAGCGCTGGCGAAACAACGCCGCAACACGTGGGTGGTTTACGCAGCTCGAGCCACCCAGTGGGTTCGAGATAGACAGCGAGAGCTGCGCCGCCCGCATCCGATATATTTAAGTTTAGGACAGCAGGCGTCGCTTGGCTTGAATTCGCCGTTGCCAACGAAGCCGGAAGCTGGAATAAATACTTCGAGTTACTCAGCGAGATGCAAAGGTAAACGTTATGGGCAAGCAATATCAGCAACTCACCGACCCGCTGACCAATTTCATCGTGCGGCAGAAAATGTATTTTGTAGGCACGGCGGCGCCGGACGGGCGGGTTAATGTTTCACCGAAGGGCATGGATAGTTTGCGCGTAGTTGCGCCTGACCGCGTGGTGTGGCTGAACCTCACCGGCAGCGGCAACGAGACGGCGGCGCACTTGCGTGAGCTGTCGCGCATTACACTGATGTTCTGTGCGTTTGAGGGCGATCCGATGATTTTGCGCGTGTACGGTCAAGCTCGAGTACTGCATCCACGCGATCCGGAATGGGCAACGCTGCTGGCGCTGTTTCCAAATTTTGGTGGGACCCGACAGCTTGTCGATGTTGCGGTCGAGCTGGTGCAAACTTCGTGCGGGATGGGTGTGCCGCTGCTTGACTTCAAAACCGAGCGTGATCAGCTGGAGCAATGGGCAGCACGAAAAGGCCCCGCCGGAATCAGGGCCTACTGGCAGGAAAAAAATCAGCTGAGCCTGGACGGCAAGCCGACTGACATCCTGTCGAAATAATTCTTCAGCGCAGCGATGACGATGCTCCAAAGTTTTGCGCCAGTGTCACGCCCTGACGCCAAGGTGCTGCTATTGGGTTCGATGCCGGGCGTGCGCTCGTTGCAACAAGCACAGTATTACGCCCACGAGCGCAACGCGTTTTGGCCCATCATGGGTGAACTGTTCGGAGCCATTCCCGCCATCGCTTATGCCGAACGCTTGCGTATTCTTCAGTCGCGAAATATCGCGTTGTGGGATGTGCTGCGGTGTTGCGAGCGAATCGGCAGCCTGGATTCGGACATTGCCGAGGCATCCATGATCGCCAATGATTTTGCGGCGTTTTTTGAACAGCATCCGCATATTGAGCGGGTGTTTTTCAATGGCGCGAAGGCGGAAGCAGCGTATAAAAAACATGTGCTATCGACACTGGTAGGCGTAGGCGATTCGATACGTTATCTACGATTACCGTCGACCAGCCCGGCGCATGCGGGGATGACGTTTGGTGAAAAGTTAGAGCGGTGGAGAATTGTTCGGGGCCAGGAGTAGACATTTGTTATGGTACGATCAACCACCCCGTCCGCTGCGCGTCCACCCCTCCTCATTTTTGAGGAGGGGTGCTGGTGCCGTGGAGCACATGGATGTGCGTGAACGGCCAACGACGCCGAAGCGATTGCCGAAGCGGCGCAGCGTCCGAACATTCGCTTTGTGCCGATCAAGACGCAAGAGCAGCAGGATATTCAAGCCCTGCATCGCCTACGTGAACGGACGGTCAAGGAGCGCACCGAGCTGGCGAATCAGATTCGTGGCTTGTTGGCGGAGTACAGCAGGAGCAGTTGCCGGATGGGGGTGTTCTTAGGTATCAGTCCGATTCAACCACCCCCATCCTGTCCTT
>JANMQQ010000465.1:0-33005 GCA_031370545.1 Gammaproteobacteria bacterium | reverse complement strand
CGTTTGAGTGCCGGTAAATAATCCGGGCCACTGCGGTCGACGCGCTCGCGCGCCAGAATGATCTGCAAGCGTTCCCTGGCAACGACCGCCGATTTTTTGCGTTTGCTCAAGAAATAGTCGAGAAGGTTCATGGGGTCAGGTTCCGAACAGGCGTCGTAAGAAGTTTTTTCTCTCCGGTTCAAGGAAACGCATCGGACGGGATTCGCCGAGAAAGCGCGCAACCACATCGTCGTACGCTTGCCCGCTCGGGCTTTGATCAAAGTGAATCACCGGCACACCCGAGTTGGAAGCCTGCAACACGACTTCGGATTCCGGAATGACGCCAATCAGCGGAATGCCCAATAAATCCTGCACATCTTTCAGGCTCAGCATTTCGCCCGCTTCCACGCGGCGCGGCGAGTAACGCGTGACCAGCAGATGTTCCTTGATCGGCGTGCTGCCGGATTCGGCGCGTTTCGAGCGCGCTTGCAAGATGCCCAGGATGCGATCCGAGTCGCGTACTGACGAGACTTCCGGGTTAGTCACGATGAAGGCTTCATCCGCGAAGTACAGCGCCATCAACGCGCCTTGCTCGATGCCCGCCGGTGAGTCGCACACGATGTAATCGAAGCTGTCGCGCAATTCGTTAAGCACGCGCTCTACGCCTTCTTTGCTGAGCGCTTCTTTGTCGCGGGTTTGTGAGGCCGGGAGAATAAAAAGATTGTCGCAATGTTTGTCGCGAATCAGCGCTTGCTTGAGCAGCGCTTCGTTCTGGATGACGTTGACAAAGTCGTACACGACGCGTCGTTCGCAGCCCATCACGAGATCGAGATTTCTGAGTCCAACATCGAAGTCGATGACTGCGGTTTTGAAACCACGTTTTGCAAGACCGGTGGAGACGCTGGCGCTGGTGGTGGTTTTGCCCACGCCGCCTTTGCCGGAAGTGACGACGATGATTGTTGCCAAGGGCGGTGTCCTCCTTATGAGAACCATGATATTGACGGGGGATATTACACTAATCGAGCGGCGCCACAATCAGTTGTTCGCCGTCCAAAAACACCTGTACAGCCTTGCCACGCAGCTCGCGCGGCGGACCATTGTCGAACACTCGATAGTTGCCTGCGATGGCCACCAGCTCGGCTTCAAACTGGTGACAAAAAATGCGCGCGTGGGTGTCGCCGGAAACGCCCGCCAATGCCCGTCCACGCAGCGGCGCATACACATGGATATTGCCTTCGGCAATGATTTCGGCACCCGCGTTGACCGCCGCGAGCACGACCAGATCGCCTTTGCGCGCCATCATGCGCTGACCGGAGCGAACCGGTTGTTGGACGATTTTTGTATTGGTTTGGGTTTGTCCTGCGGAGGTCGCGTCCAGCGTAGGAATCACGTCGACGACGTCGGTCAGCTCAGATGCGGTGTCGGGTATTGACTTTACCAATGGGGTGACCGGCGGCAGCTCCTTCATGGCGCGACCCTTCAATACCGGGAGCCCGGCAGCCATGGCCGCCTCATGTTGTAGCGGTGATCCGTTTTGCACGCCAACCGGGAACAACTGGCGGGTGCGCAGCAACACCACAAAGCGGTGAAAATCCAGCGCGGAGGAAATGTCACGCACCGCTTCCAGGTCGATGACGATGGGCGCGTTCGCAAAGAATTGCGGGCTTTTGGATAAGCGTTTGGCGAGCTGTGCCTCGATCACATCCACGTTGTTGGAGTGGATGCGCAGTACCGACAGCGTGAATACTGAGCCTTTCAATTCGATTGCGGGTTCGTGCGCGCGCGATTCGGCAGAAAACAAATCCGGCACGTCTGTGGCATCCGATCTTGGCATGCTGATCATTCCTGTTCGAGTGAATGATGCGAAAGTGTCGTGCACGGATACGACGACCGCAGCCATCGTCGCACGCGGGTCATTCTACGGAGTCGATTCCTGACACTCAATGCATTTCTACCAGAGCAAATCACACGTTGCTCCACATGCGCACCAGGTTGACATAGCTGCGATTGACCTGCGCAGTTTCCGGCGCGTCGGGTGCGGCGAGCAATAATTTTTCGCGCGCAAGATGAAGCTCGTAGAGCAACTCGCGTTGTGCCGGATCTCGCACCGCACTTTGCAGCCACGTCACCGCGACCAGACGTTCGCCGCGCGTGACGGGCATGACTTGATGCAGGCTGGATGCGGGATACAAGATGGCATCGCCTGCGGGCAGTTTAACCAGTTGCGTTCCAAACGTGGTGCGCACCGCCAACTCGCCGCCATCGTAATCTTCCACGTTGCTCAGAAACACGGTGATGGCCAAGTCGCAGCGATAGGGCATGCTGTCGACACCCATGATCGGATCATCAACGTGTTCGCCATAATGCATACCCGGGACATAGCGCGCGTAGTAAGGCGCAGCAACCCGTAACGGCAATGCGGCAGCGCGATAAATCGGGTGCTGCACCAGCGAATTCATCACTACGTTATTCAATGCGTCGAGCTCAGGCGCATTGCGCGCCACCTCTTGATTATTTTTTACGCGCGACGCGGCGCTGCCCGCAGACAGCTTGCCGTTGACGAAGGGCGTATGGAGCAGCAGGTCGCGGACGTCTTGTAATTGGAGCGCATTGAGTACTGAAGGCAGGGTGATCATCATATTGGTGCGTCCTGTGATGTGCGCCGGTGGAGCATCTATCATTCCTGAAAATTCTGCCACATGGCCTTGGGGTGCGTATGTCAAAATCCAGGCTTTTTAAGCCTGCGGCGCACATTTTCGCGTCTGTCGCCTTGAGAAAAAAGCGAATCGTTTACCGCACAACTGGTTTTGTCGCTGGCAAAAATACGCACTTGCCAAGAAAAAAATATTCTCAAGATGCGTGCAAACTACTAGCACAATTGACAAAACTATTGAAAAATACGCCCCGGCTTGGAACGGGTTTAAATTCCAGACACTCCCTGTCTCGAACATCCAAGAAATAAACGTAATAAACGGAGGATCTATGAAGCGTTATATCGCCACCGCAGTGATGGCAGTTGTTTTGACGACCGGCTTGACGGGTTGTGGCATGAAAGAGCGTGATGAATTGAAGGCCAAAGTTGCCACGATGGAACAAGAGTCTTCCAAGATGAAGAACGAAATGGCTTCGAAAGATGCCACCGTTGCTGATCTGCGTTCGCAACTCGAAGCTGCAAACAAGAACGCCCGCGCTGCGCAAGATAAGGTTGCACAGATGGAAGCCGACGCTGCCAAAGCGAAGGAATCCATGATGAAGAAGCCTGCTCCTGCCAAGGGTGCTGCTCCGGCCAAGGGGATGGCTGCTCCGCATGCCAAGCCGACTCCTGCTCCGATGAAGAAGTAAGTCATCGAGCTGCGGTCGCGAGCGTTACTTCGGTAATGTTCGCAGCAGTTTGAAGAGTCCAAGAAGCGCGCTCAGTAAGGCGCGTTTCTTTTTTCACCAAATAGAAATTGCCTCGACACCATTCATAAACGGCTGCAATGCTCGCGGTACGGCAATCGAACCATTCGCCTGCTGATAGTTTTCCATGATGGCTACCAAAGTGCGGCCCACGGCCAAGCCTGAGCCGTTAACGGTGTGCACCAATTCCGGTTTGCCGGTCTCCGGATTACGCCAGCGTGCCAGCATGCGGCGCGCCTGAAAGTCTTCAAAGTTGCTGCACGACGAAATTTCCCGATATTTCTGCTGCCCCGGCAACCACACTTCCAGGTCATAAGTTTTCGCGGCTGAAAAGCCCATGTCGCCGCTGCACAGCGCCATCACGCGGTAGGGCAGTTCGAGTTTCTGCAATATATTTTCTGCGTGGTCGGTGAGTGCTTCATGTGCGGCGTAAGAATCCTGCGCGCGCACGATCTGCACGAGCTCGACTTTTTCGAATTGATGTTGGCGAATCAAGCCGCGCGTGTCTTTACCGTACGAGCCGGCTTCGCTGCGAAAACACGGCGTGTGCGCGACGAAGCGCAACGGCATGAGCGGGGCGTCCACGATGGTGTCGCGCACGATGTTGGTCACCGGCACTTCGGCGGTCGGAATAAGGTAGTAATTGTGCTCGCCGCTGAGCTTGAATAAATCCGCCTCGAACTTGGGCAACTGGCCGGTGCCGCGCAGCGAGTCCGCATTCACCAGATAGGGCACATACACTTCGGTGTAGCCGTGCTCGCGGGTGTGCACGTCGAGCATGAATTGAATTAACGCGCGTTGCATGCGTGCCAGTGATCCGAACAGCACGCTGAAACGCGCGCCGGAAATTTTTGCGGCAGTGTCGAAGTCCAGCAGCTTCAGTTGTTCGCCCAGTGCGACGTGATCTTTGGGGGTGAAAGCGAAATGACACGGCTCGCCCCAGCGACGCACCTCCTGGTTGTCGTTTTCGTCTTTGCCGTCAGGCACGCTGGCGTGCGGAATATTCGGAACGGTTAGCAACAGCGCATCGAGCTGTGCCTGAATTACGTCGAGACCTGCTTCCGCCGCCTTGAGCTCGTCGCCCAGATGCGCGACTTCGTCCAGCAGCGGCTGAACATCCTGCCCTTGTGCCTTGGCTTTACCAATCGCTTTCGAGCGTATGTTCCGCTCGTTTTGCAAATTCTGCGTGCGGACTTGAATATCTTTACGCTGTGCTTCTAAAGCTGAGATACCCGAAGTGTCGAGCTTGTACCCGCGCCGCGCCAATTTGAGCGCAGTGGTTTCGAGCTCGGTGCGAAATAGTTTTGAATCCAGCATGGGTAATCTGCGTCCTGTTAAATGGTTTCGTTGACTGTGGCATTCCACGCCACCATGTGGCCGGGCTTGATGGTGGTGCTCAAGTGTTCGAGGATGGCTTGCACCTTGGCAGGCTCGTCGAAGAACTCCACGACAAGTGGCAAATCGAGCGACAGGTCCACCGCCGCGGAGGTGTGTGTTGCACCGCTGGGTCCAAAGCCGCTGACGCCGCGAAACACGGTAACGCCTTTGACCTTTTCCCAATCGTGCAGGCGCTTGAGTAAACTTTTTAACATCGCTTCGCTTTCGTTGAAATAGATGCGCACCATCGTGACTTCGACGACTTTCATAGCTGCCTCCCGCTCACTACGCCGATCCAGGTTGCTGTCAAGCACAGGCACACGCTTGCCAGAATGTTCACCAGCGCCTTGGGCAGTTCGCCCCCGGCGATCAAGTTAACCGTTTCCATCGAAAACGCCGAGAAGGTGGTGAAGCCACCCAGCACGCCCACTACGAGTCCTGCACGCCAGATCGGATCGAGCGCGCTGCGTTCTACCAGCAGGGTGTACAGCACGCCCATCAGCAGCGAACCCACGACGTTGACCAACAATGTGCCGTAGGGAAAGTCGCCGCCCAGACGCTGGTAGGTCCAACTCGACGCCAGAAAGCGCAATACCGAACCCAGTGCGCCGCCGACTGCGATGGCAAGAATGTGATTCACGCGTGATCTCGAAGTTGCACCCAACGCATTCTAACCAACGCGTGGTTATTTTTCCTGCCGCGTTTTTGCGTCGGCCGCGCGCAGCGCTGCGAGCTTTTCGCCGATCTTGATTTCCAGGCCGCGCTCCACCGGGTGGTAATACACCGCCTCCGGCATGCCGTCAGGAAAGTAGCGTTCCCCGGCCGCGTAGGCGTCGGCCTCGTTGTGTGCGTAACGGTAATCCTTGCCGTAATTTAATTCTTTCATCAGACGCGTCGGTGCGTTGCGCAAATGCAGCGGCACTTCCAAGGAGCCATAGCGTTGCACATCTTCGCGGACCGCACCCAGCGCCGCGTACACCGCGTTGCTCTTCGGCGCACAGGTAAGATACACGACCGCTTGCGCCAGCATCAGCTCGCCTTCCGGTGCACCCAAATGTTCGTACGCGTCCCATGCATTGAGTGCAATCTGCAATCCGCGCGGATCGGCGTTGCCGATATCTTCGCTCGCCATGCGCACGATGCGGCGTGCAACGTACGACGGATCGCAGCCGCCATCGAGCATGCGCGCAAACCAATACAAGGCGGCATCGGGATTCGAGCCGCGCACCGCTTTGTGCAACGCGGAGATCTGGTCGTAAAACATCTCGCCGCCCTTGTCGAAGCGCCGCACACCGCCCGCCACCACCTCACGCACGGTGTCGAGGGTGAGGGTTTCGCTGCCATCGACGGACTGAGGCGGAAAAACTGCTCCTGCGTTTTCCGCACTTCCGCCATCCTTGGCGGTCGTCAGATCAGCGGCGATTTCCAGCAAATTCAGCGCACGGCGTGCATCGCCATCGGCAGCTTGCGCAAGTAGATCGCGCGCGTCGTCGGCGACCTGCAAGCGACGTGCGCCCAGGCCGTGTTGCGTATCGCTCAGCGCGCGGTCGATGACGCTGCGGATATCTGCAATCTGCAACGGCTTGAGCACATACACACGCGCACGCGACAATAATGCGTTGTTCAATTCAAACGAGGGATTCTCGGTGGTTGCACCGACCAAAATCACCGTGCCATTTTCGACGTACGGTAGAAAGGCGTCTTGTTGTGACTTATTAAAACGATGCACCTCATCGACAAACAATACGGTACGCTGCTGCTGCGCGCGTGCGGCCTGCGCCTGTTCCATCGCCGCGCGAATGTCTTTCACACCCGCCAGCACCGCCGAAAGGCTGATGAAGTGTGCGTCGGAGTAATGTGCGATCACACGCGCCAGCGTGGTTTTGCCGGTGCCCGGCGGCCCCCAGAAAATCATCGAATGGGGTGTGCGACTTTCAATCGCTGCGCGCAACGGCTTGCCCGGTGCCAGCAGATGCGCCTGCCCGGCAAACTCATCCAGCGTGCGCGGACGCATGCGATCAGCCAGCGGACGGTTGTCGGATGCGGATGGGGTGGGGTCGAAACGGCTCATGGTGCGTGAATATAACCTAAAAATCGCCGTCGACCGTTCACGCGATGAGCAAGCAGGCCGAGACAGTATTGGCAGGTGCAGCTAAAGTAAATAGATGTACTTTTTTCGTAGCCGTTGCATCGACACTCCTCGCCGACCGTCGGTGTCGAGCGTTTACGACCGCACGCGAATCGCGTCGAGTTTTTATGGTTGGAATTATTCATGGAGGTTTTATGAAGACCGCGTTGGCCCGCAAAGTTAGCCTCATCATGCTGGTTGCGTTTAGCAACGCTTTTTCCGTGCCCGCGCAGGCGGATTTGCTGTTCACTGCGCCGCCGCGTGAATCGCTTGAGCGGGGTGAAGAACTTTATGGGCCATTGGCGCGGCTGCTGACGACCGAGCTTGGGGTCAAGGTGGTGTACGAACATCCGCGTAACTGGAAAAAATACACGGACAAGATGCAGAGCGATGCCTACGACATTGTTTTTGACGGCCCGCATTTCGCAGCGTGGCGGATAAAGCACTTGGGGCATGTGCCGGTGGTGAGATTGCCCGGCGAATTATCTTTTGCCGTTATTGTCCATAGGGACGCAAAGGAACTAACCATACCGCGCGATCTGGTTAAAACCAATACTCCGTTGTGCGGTATGCCACCTCCCCAACTGGCGACCCTATTGGTGCTGAGGCAGTTCAGCAACCCGGTGATCCAGCCTGTAATATACGAGACTTTGGGGCTTCAAGAGGGATATGAGTTATTTCGGGCTGGAAAATGCAAAGCTGCGGTATTCAATACCAAAATTTTAGACAAGCTGCCCGCCGAAGAAAAAGCGCAATTCAGGGTGTTGTTCACCAGTGGCGATGCGCTTCCAGAACAGACCATTACCGTGAGCAAACGCGTGACTGAATCGCAACGTGCCATCCTTGCCCGATTGTTAACCCGCCCCGAAGGCCTACCTGCCACTGCGGAATTGCTCAAGCAATTTACCAAGCAAGCAAAAAGCTTCAAACCTGCGAACAGCCAGGACTACCCTGGTCTTGAAACCTTGCTTGAGGAAATGTGGGGGTGGTGAGTTTTCGCGCCAGCGACAACGGTCGGAAGGACGCGTTAAATCACCGGATCGCTGCGCGCCGGTTACCCTAGAAACGGCAGTTGAACGGCCTGAGCAGCACGACCGGTTGGGCGCAGGGCAAGGCGCAACGAGCGAGGAATAGCGAGCTATTCCGATGATTCCCATCCGCGCTGAATTTGCGCGGGGTGGGACGAGTTGCAACGCCGCCATGTGCACAACGGGGTGTGCTGCTCAGGCCGTAGCGGGCTTCACCCTCTGGGTGAGGCGTGCACGGGTCAAAAATATCAATACCTGTACACACTTGCTTGTGCCTTGCAGCGGTCAACTGCCGTTTCTAGAGTTACGGCCTTAACACCACGCCACGTTCGCCGTCATAGCACCAGACCGGTTGTTTGCGGGCATTGATGTGCACACCGCCGACCCAACGTGGTATCGGGTTGAGTTCCAGCCAATGTGCGCGGTCATGCAACAAGTCGCGGCCCAGCGGTGTTAACTCCACATCCCAATCCTTGGGCTTTTCGCCGCGTTTGTTAACAATGAGCGCCGGTTGCGGCGCGCCCGCCAAGTCGTCCAAATAACACCAATACATGCTGTCGCCCAGAAAGGTCAGCGGTTCGTAGCGATTGGTGTAACTGCCAAACAAGCGCGCGGCATTCAGCGGGCCTTCGTTGGATAACACCTGCAACGTGAGTTGCTCAACGAGACTCAGGCCGTTGTGCAGCGAGGGTAACTCTTGCAGATGGCGGTGCAGCGCGTTGGCCATGACCGGCAATGCCGGTGTTTGCGTGATGATGAGCTGCGCAAGCAATTCCGGCGTGGGCGAGGTGAGCGCGTGCCAGGCGTGTTTGGCAAATGCAAATTGCGCTGCGCTGATGTCGGCAAACTGCGTCCACAAGACGCGCAGCGTGTCGGCCGGTAGTTGGCCCAGCCCATTGAAGCGTTGCACGCCCGGAACCCCGGTGACGTTGATGAACCGCAGTTGCACCGGACGCTTGCCCGGGTCGCTGAAAAAATGCAGCAGCTTGGCCAGGATTAACTGGTCGTAGGAATCATGCTCAAACCAGAGCATGACCCGCGCATAATCGCGCGCCAGTTCCAGTGCGGCATAGTCTTCAGTGAGCGCTTCGAGCACGGGCGGTAGATGATAGCCCTGCTCGATGTGCTCGGCGCGAATGCGAATGAACTCGGCCAAGGTTGCAGTCCGTGGTACCGGCCCGTGCGCATACGGATCGGAAAAATTAAGAAAGTCGCCGACAAACCCGGCCACCACCAGCTTGTGCATGATGTCGCTGCCGCAGCGGATATGCAGCGTCCGGCAGTCGGCATCCAGCGCCGTCGGCGTACCGTGTGCAACGGCGTCGCGTGCGATGCGTGCCTGTTCAATATGCGTTTTAAAATCCGCCCATTTCGGGAAGCCGTGCTCGCGCGCGAGCACAAATTGCGCGTCGCTTAACCTGGGCTCGACATTTGTTTGCCACGGCGTGTCGGCGTGCACGCGCCGCAGGCGTTCGCGAGCTGCGACCTCGCCCGCGCGCAGTTCACGCAACAATTCCTTAGCGCGCTTCTTCTGCTGTTCCAGTGATAGGTGATTTAACTTGCGAGGATCGCCGTCGGCAAATTCGGATGGAGCTTGCGTTGTAGACGTGCGCTGCTCACGCTGCGCGGCGAGATTGACGATCATACGACCTCCTTGGTGATCCAGTGCCCGCACATCAGGATGCAAGGAAATCGTTGTGTGAAATCAAAGTTTGTTGGGCGCAGCCCTTCCCGCGGGCGGGACGCCGACAAACCAGCGTGGTCGGGAGCATAAAGGCGCCAGCGGATCGTGGCAATAATTTCATTTTGGCCCAGCCCGCTAAACGGGCCTCGGTATTGCGTCGAGCCATGACCCCATGACCCCATGACCTAACTAAAGGGCACTTCTATAAATTCGTCATTCTCGCGGAAGCGGAAATCCAAATGCTTGATTTGACAGGGCTCCCGCTTTCTCGGGAACGACGAAATCACAATTAATAGAAGTGCCCTAAAGGCCAAATTGGGCGTAGTGACCGCAGTGGAGGAATGGCAGTGCAGGCTTGATCCTTGCCTGCAAGATAAATTTTGCGCACCAACTTACCGTACATTCACACAGCGAGTTTCTTACCGCTTCTTTTAAGCTAACCAGACATAAATCGCTGGCTCACTTTTTCGTTGTGCAGAAAAGTACTACGTGTCCACCATGTATTGACAATTATTCTCAGGAAATCCATATGACCGCTCCGTGCAGCATTCGCCGCGATATATTTCTGAAAATTGAAGCAGTGGCCGACTACAGTCCGCTCGCGCCGGAGCTGTGTGCCCGCCACTATGGCCGTGATTGCCAGTTCAATGAAGGCCATGAACTGGGGCGCATTCCGGCGGAAGAAATTCTCGCGGCGCGCGTTAACGCGCTGGTGTATCGCGAATATCTGGATGCCGATTACATGGTGCCGAACACCGCACCGCTGATTGCGGCGGATATCAACGAGCCGGAATGGCAGCGTCGCGTACCGGGCGCGGTGATCTGGACGACGCCCGGTGAGCGCTTGTATATCCATGTGTTGAACGGCGACCCGGAGGAATGTCATAGCTTGCATGTGCACGGCCTGTATTTTGGTATTGATTCGGACGGCGCCTGGCCGCGTGGCGTCGCAAGCAAAGACGGGCGGCGCAGTGATGAAATTTTGCCCGGCCAAAGTTGGACTTACGTATTCGATGTCACTGAGAAAACCATCGGCGCCTGGCCGTTCCACGATCACGTGCATCACGTGCAGGCCAATATCAATCGCGGCTTGTTCGGCGGCATCATCGTGCGTGACCCGAAGGCGCCGCGTGTTGACCACGAGGTGCCTTTGTTCATGCACGCGATGGCGGGCGACGCCGGGCATTGCAAGTTCGAAAGCCCAACCTTGTTTAACGGCAACACCCACGTCGAGACATTTCCTGATCTGGGCGAGGTGTGCAACTACATCTGCCGCATTCACGGCGCCAGCATGGCGGGCATAGTGCGCACGGTCACCGGCGCTCCCGGCGCAGTTAACGTAAGCATTCTTGACAATAAATTTGTGCCCAACGATGTGTCGGTTGCGCCGGGCGGAAAAGTTACCTGGGAGAACAATGGCGCGAACGAGCACATCGTGTTCGCGGGCGGCGGCGGGCGACAGAGTTTTTGCCTCAACGGCCGCGCATTTGTCGGCAACACGCCGACCATCGCGGGTAACGCACGCGATACGTTGCGCTGGTATTTATTCAATCTGGATGTGGGAAGCGTGTGGCATAACTTTCATCCGCATGCCACGCGTTGGCAAATCCCGACCCCACCGGGCGGCGCCAGCGATGTGCTTGCACTCAGCCCGGTCGAGACATTTATCGTCGACAGTGTAATACCCGATGCGCTGCATTTGCCTTGCGAACTTGCGGAGCTGCAAAAATGCCCGCCCAAGGATGCGTGCCAGGTCACGATAAAAGGTGACTTCCTGTTTCACTGCCACATAGAAGAGCACATGATGTCGGGTTTAGCCGGGCTGATCCGTGCGCGCCAGAAGTTGTGGGTGACGGAAAAAATACTGAAGACGTTGAACCTGCAATTGCCGTTTGACCATTGCCATGACGAGTGTGCTCCGGTGGACTTGAAGCGCTGCCTGCCACATAAGCCACCGCGTGTGCCACCGCAATCTCCAGTCGACGTTCACACTCATGCGGTGTTGCGCGCTCAGGAGATTCCTGAGCACACCATCATCGCGCTCCCCGATCACCATGTGGCGGCTGATGCGGATGGACACCATCCCGATCCGTTGCCGGTGGTCGTGCCGAGCCAAACTCCGCCCAGTCCGCTGGAGGCGGCAAGCAAAGGTTATTGGGAATTACTGCCGTGCGAGCTGCCGGTGTTGGCGGTGCATGCGGCGTTAATGCATACCGGCAAAGTGCTGTTTTTTGCGGGTTCCGGCAACGATGAGCTGTATACCACCGGGCTGCGCAGCGCGGTTTACGATTACGAAAACGGCACCTTCCAGCTACCGGTCACGCCGATTGACGTGTTCTGCGCTGGGCAAGCCTTCATGCCGGACGGCCGCGTGCTGGTGGCCGGTGGCACCAAGGATTACGCGTTCACCGGGCTGCAGACCGCGTTGCTGTTTGACCCGATTACCGAGCAGTGGACCTTCGTACAGTCAATGCAGGAGCAGCGCTGGTATCCGACCTTGACAACCTTGGGCGACGGTCGGGTGTTGGCGGTTTCCGGCATCGGCGCGCGCAAAAATGAAATCTACGCCAACACGACCGGCTGGACCGCAAGTTCGCCACCGTTTGACTGGCCGCTCTATCCACACCTGCACCTGTTGATAGACGGGCGCGTGTTCCATTCGGGGATGCGCCTCGGCGGCTCGGCTGTGCCGCCTGGGTTTCTGAACACCACCACCGGTGTTTACACTGCGTTGCCCGCCGCCGCCGTGCCGCCGAGTTTTCAATTTGGCGCACGTGATCAAGGCGCAACCGTGTTGCTGCCGCCCGCACAAGAGCAACGCGTGATGGTCATGGGTGGCGGCAGTCCCAGCATCAACGCCGTGCACAGCATCAAGCTGAACGTGCCAAATCCGGCATATGTCGCGCTGCCGCCGATGTTGCGCCCGCGCATACATGTCAACGCGGTGATTCTGCCCGACCGCACGGTAGTCGCCACTGGCGGCAGCGCGATCTACGAAGACGCCGCGACCGCTTCGCTGGAAGCAGAAATCTTCGATCCTGCCACCAACACCTGGCACACCGGTGCCGCTGCACGCGTGCCGCGCATGTATCATTCGGTTGCAGTGTTGCTGCCCGATGGCCGGGTGTTGACAGCTGGTTCGAATCCGTCGCGGCGTAACGATGAGCTGCGTCTGGAGCTGTATCATCCGCCGTATTTGTTTCGTGGCCCGCGCCCGTGCATCGAGCAGGCGCCAAAAAAACTCAAGCTCGGCGAATGTTTCACGCTGCACACGCCCAACGCGATTGACATCAAATGGATCAGCCTGGTCGCGCCGATGGCGACCACGCATTCCTACGACAGCGCGCAACGCTTGATCGACATTCCGTTCAAACAGGATGGCGCGTGCAAACTCAAAGCCTGCATGGTCGATTGCGAAACGCTCGCGCCACCCGGTCATTACATGCTGTTCCTGGTTGACCACAAAGGCGTGCCGTCAGTGGCGAGCTGGGTGCAGATCGTGGCGGATAAAGTCAAGGGCTGCGCCCTTAAGCATGGCGACATTGTCATTGGCACCAGCGGAAAAATTGTCCAGGTGCATCCGTCCACAGGCGCGCCGACCGTTATTACGCAAGGCGCGTTGGGCAACGTCGAGGGCATCGCGTTTGAGAAAAGCGGTGATCTGGCCGTGGTCACCGATGGCGGCCAAGTAGTGCGCGTTGCGCCGCACAGCGGTGGGCAGACCTTGGTGCACAGTAGCGGAAAAGTGTATCAAGACATCGCTGTCAAACCCGATGGCGATTACGCCGTGGTGAATTTGCCGTCCGCCACCGGCAGCGGCCTGTTTAATGTCAAGCATGACACCGGCGCGGAAACGCAGACCAACACCGGGCACAATTTCGGTGACGGGCCCACCGGCGTGGTGATCGGTCCGGACGGTCACTACTACGTCGCCGAGCTTGGTAGACGCGCAGTGATTCGCGTCGACAAAACCACCGGCGCCGAGACCGTGGTATCGCAGGGCGGACATTTCGTCAGCCCGAGCGGTATCGCCGTGGGAGCTGACGGCCACCTTTATGTGGTCGATCATGGCAGCGACAAAGTGATCCACCTGCATCCTGGAAGCGGAGCGCAGAAAGTGGTTTCCGAAGGTGGTCACTTGGCCGCACCGGTCGATATTGCCGTCGAGCCGAGTGGAAAATTACTGGTGGTAGATTTGATTGGCGACAAACTAATACGTATTGATCCGGCCACTGGCGCACAAAGCCTGCTGGCTGCCGGTGGCTTGCTGGCTGGAATCCGCAGCGTGGCGGTGGTGGGTGGCGGTTAGGCCGCTAATCCGATCCGTCCGGAGCCGCGAGCAGGTATCCGGTCGGATCGCTTTCGGGTCAGCTCTCGACTATTTATGGTGGTGGCGTGGGCGTCTGGGTAACGGGGGCCGCTGTGGGTGCCGGAGCTTTACCAACGCCCGCAGACAACGGTATCGCTGGTCCTTTTACATTGGTGTTCAATGGCAGGTTTTTTGCGAGCCGATCGCTTTCGTCCTGGGTCAGGCGGCGCAGCACTTCAACCTTGGTATAGAGCTGGTCAACCACGTACACGTGATTGGTCTCATCAACGGCGATACCCGCAGGCAACGCGTATTGCCCCGGTTTATTTTCCTGACCGGTGTTGCCGATCCACATCAGCAGTTGACCTTGGGGATCAAAAATCTGGAAGTTACCGAAGGTGCCATCGGTGACGTATACGTTGCCTTCGGTATCGAGCGCCAGCCCGCGCGGGCGGGCGAGGTCGCCGATGTTGACACCCACTTTGCCCCAGGTGCGCAGAAACTTCCCGTCACGGTCGAACACTTGTACGCGAAAATTACCCGCGTCGAGCACGTACACGTTATCGTCGGGGCCGATCTCGATATGCGAGGCGAGGTGTAATTCGCCCGGCGCATTGCCGTGTTTGCCGAACGTGAACAGGACCTTGCCTGCCGGGTCGAACACGGTCACGCGATGCTTGTCGCTGTCGATGCCGCCGAGGTCGACCACATAGATGCGGTCACCCGCTTTGTTGACGGCAATATCGGCGGGCTTGGCAAACAATTCCTTGCTGCCGAAGGTTCGCAAATAATGCCCGACCGGGCTGTACATGTTGACGTGTTTTTCTTTGACGTCGGCAACGTAAAGATTGCCTTGATTATCGATGGTCACGCCGGAAGGTGTTTGCAATTTGCCTTTGTCGCCGCGTCCGATGCGAAATAGTTGCCCCTGCAGCACGTCAAATAAATGCACGATTTCGCCGCCGCTGTCCGAGACCAAAATCCGCCCCTTACGCGCCGCTACGTCATACGGCTTTTTAAAAGCGGGCGCCGCACGTGGATTAGATCCTGACAAGGCATTACGAAACGCATCCCCCTTGGTTTCGTTCGAAATGTCAAGCTCGGTGCGGATGACCGATTCGTAGATGAAGCGCGCCGGATCGGGTGGCTTGGGCCACACCGGATGCACTCCCGCGCCACTGCGTGTGGCAGCACAACCGGAGAGTTGTGCAAGCGCGATGAACGCGCACAACGTGGCAAGCAACATTCGGTTCAACACAGCGTGGCTCCCCATTTTTGTATTGGCAAAACGCCGGTCAGCTTAGCCGATTTTCTTGGCTGCGCGCCAGCGCGGGCAGGTCGCCACGTCGGCCGATGGCGTGCAGGGTAATGAAGTTTTTCAGCGCGTCGCTGTCATTGGTCAGACGCAGCCCGACGTTGCGCGCCCACAGCACGGCAGGATTGTGGCTGGCGAATAAATGCTTGAGGCCGTCGATGGCGGTTTGCATCGCGTAGTTGTGCCCTTTACGCCAGCGTTCGTAGCGGCGCAGCACCAACAGATCACCCAGATCACGTTGCGCGCGTTTCGCATCCAGCAGCACTTCGGCCAATGCCGCTGCGTCGAGCAAACCCATGTTGACGCCTTGTCCCGCCATGGGGTGCACGGTATGCGCGGCATCGCCCACCAACGCGATGCGCCCGCTGACATACGACTGCGCATGCGCACGTTGCAGCGGATGCGCGGCGCGCGCGCTGACGGCGTGAATGTTCCCCAAGCGGTCGCCAAACGCAGCGTTCAATTCGCGCAAAAAGCCAGAGTCATCAAGTTGCAGCAGCGCTACCGCGCGCGTATGCGGCACGCTCCATACCAGTGAGCTTAGGCCATTGGCAAGCGGTAGCAACGCAACCGGTCCCCCAGTCGTAAAACGCTGCCACGCCGTGTTGAGATGCGGGAGCGTGGTCTCGACATTTGCGATCAGCGCGCTTTGTTCGTAAGGTGTGGTGCTTACGGCGATGCCACATTGGTCGCGTACCCACGACGCGTGGCCATCGCTGCCGATGATCAGCGCCGCGCGTAGTATGCGGCCGTCGTCCAGCGTGAGTTCAGTGATGGCGTCGTTGATGCGCAATCGTTGGGGAATTGCCGGGCTGATTATCTCAACCTGCGGAAGAGCGTGCAGCGTGTCGAGCAGCGCGACCTGCATGACGCGGTTCTCGACAATATGGCCCAGTGCATCTTCGCCGAGATCCGCGCAGTCAAAATGAATCGTCCCGCGTCCGGTGCCGTCCCACACTTCCATTTCGCGGAAGGGTGTCACGCGTCGTGCGCACATTGCATCCCATGCGCCGAGGGCGCGAAAAATCTGCTCCGATGCGCGCGTAATCGCGCTGACGCGGTGGTCGTAATGTTTGGAATCGAAACTGTCGGAGGGCAGACGCGATTCGACTACCGCAACCCGCAACCCGCAGTTGCCCAACGCGCAGGCAGTGGTGGCGCCGACGATGCCGCCGCCCACCACGATGATGTCGAAGTCAGTATTGCTTGCGTTCACAGCGGCAGACCGCGCGCCAGGCGCGGCAAGCGCCCGGACAGACCCATCGCACTTTTAGCGATGGAATGTTTGAGCGGCGGGCACAAGGTGGCCGCTAAAAATCCCAACGGCCGAATCGCCGCCAGCGCTGGCGAAGGTGATTCGAACACTCGCACCAGGGTGTCGGTGAAGCGCACCACGCGCTGTTGATCGGTGCTGCGCCAACGACTGTATTGGTCCAGCAATGTGGAACTGCCAAGATCTGACCCCGTACGCCGCGCATCGGCCAGCAGTTGTGCGAGTGTGGCGATGTCGCGCAAGCCGAGATTAAAGCCCTGCCCGCCAATCGGGTGCAACGCGTGCGCGGCGTTGCCGATGAGCACGCTGCGCACATGAGTTTGCGTTTGCGCACAAGTCAATTGCAGCGGATACGCGCGGCGCGGTGCGAGGCTATGAAATTGGCCGAGCCGTGCGCCGAACTGAAGTTGCAGTTGGGCGAGAAATTCCATGTCGGGCAATTCGAGAGCAGTGCGCGCTGCGTCACTGGCTTGCATCCATACCAGACCCAGCCGTTCCGCAGCAATGGGCAACAGCGCAATCGCGCCGGAATCGGTGAAACGTTCGTAGGCGGTGTGCAGATGCGGGCGAATGCTGGCAAGTTGCGTGACGATAGCGGTTTGCCGGTAGTCGTGTTGCGTGACGCCGATGCCCAGCAGTCGGCGCACGGTGGACTCTGCGCCGTCGGCACCGACCACCAACTGCGCACTGATATGCGACGACGTGCCGTTGCTGTCGATGGTTGCGCGCACCACCTCAGCGTCGGCGGCAATCGCCGTGAGTCGTGCCGGGCGCAACCAGGTGACCTTGGGCAACGCGTCAAGCGCTTCGTACAACACGCCGCCTAACCGCCGCGCATTGATCACGTAGCCGAGCGCCGGGACATGTTCGTCGCGGCTGTCAAGACGTGTCACCCCGAAGCGGCCGCGCTCGGAAATATGAATGCGCTGAATCGGCACGGCCTCGCGCGCGATGTGCGCCGCAAGGCCCAAGCCCGCGAAAATACGCGCCGAGCCATACGACAATGTAATCGAGCGTTCGTCGTAACCAGACTGCTGCGTTGTTGGGCGTGCAACCGGTTCGACCAGCGCAACGCGCAAACCTCGCTGGGCTGCTGCCAACGCCAGGCTGGCGCCCGCCAACCCGGCACCGGCAATAATCAGATCGTAATCGGTGGCGCGCATGGTTAACCCGCCATCAGTGCTTCGATGTCGGCCACGCTCTTGGGCACCGCCGCACTGAGCACCTCATGACCGGCGGGTGTTACCAGCACGTCGTCTTCGATGCGCACGCCGATGTTCCACCATTTCTTCGCAATGCCCTTGCTGCCGGCCGCAATGTAAAGTCCAGGCTCCACAGTCAGCACCATGCCGGGTTCCAGCGCGCGCCACTGGTCGCCAAATTTATATGCGCCCACATCGTGCACGTCCATGCCCAGCCAATGCCCGGTGCGGTGCATATAAAAACGTCGGTAGGTTTGGTCCTTGATCAGTTGCGCAGATTTGCCTTTCAACAGGCCGAGTTTGACCAGGCCGTGCGTGAGTACGCTCACCGCCGCGTCATGCGGCGCAGTCCACAGGTTGCCGGGCTTTACTTTTTCAAGCGCAGCATATTGTGCAGCCAGCACCAGTTCGTAAATGGCTTTTTGTTCCGGTGAAAAGCGGCCGTTGACCGGGAAAGTGCGCGTGATGTCAGACGCGTAAAACTCATGTTCGGCGGCCGCGTCGATCAACAACAAGTCGCCGTCATTCAGCGGCATATTATTTTCAGTGTAGTGCAGAATGCAGCTGTTGGCGCCGCCGCCGACAATGGAGTTGTAAGCCGGTACGCAGCCATGTTGACGAAACGTGTGCAGCAGCTCTGCTTCAATTTGATACTCGAATAATCCCGGGCGGCAGGCACGCATCGCTTGCATATGCGCCGTAGCTGAGATGTTGGCAGCGCGTCGCATCACACTCGCTTCAGCCTTGCTCTTGAACAAGCGCATGTTGTGCAGCAGGTGGTCGAGCGCGACAAATTCGCCGGGAGTATGCACGCCCGCACGGCCTTGCTGACGCAAACCATTCACCCAGCCGACGACCCGCTGATCAAATTCCGTGTTATGGCCCAAGGTGTAAAACACGCGCCCGCAGTGTTCCATTAATCCTGGCACGACGGCGTCGAGATCTTTGATCGGAAAAGCCTCGTCGGCGCCGTATTTTTCCAGCGCGCCCGCAAGCCCAGCACGCCGACCGTGCCAGATCTCGGCATGCGGGTCACGCTCGCGGCAGAACAACACGTACTGGCCTTGCTTCCGCCCCGGAATGAACACGGCAACCGCGTCAGGTTCGGCAAATCCAGTGAGGTAGTGGAAGTCGCTGTCGGGGCGGTAGGGATATTCCGAGTCACGATTGCGCACGCGCACCGGCGCAGTGGGAATGATCGCAATGGCACCACGTCCCATGGTCTGTATGAGTCGTTTGCGGCGGGCGGAAAATTCTTTTTGGTCCATGACGGCGAGGGTCCAGGTCAATGCAATTGTTTGCGCGCGCCGTTCGCGGGCGTTGCAGCAGGATGCAGCTCTTCGTACACCAGCTGAATTCCGGCGCGCAGGAATTCCACCAGTTCGGCAAAGTCAGCTTCGTTCTCGTTGTTGTCTTCAACTTGAAAGCGTGCGGCTTTGGAAATTTCGATGATGTCACACATGACTTCGCCTGCGTCACCCGCCAAGTTTTCCGGATGTGACAATTGCGCGAGGCGCAGCCCTTCCAGAAAACCCTGACACCATTGACTCACGGCCTGCGTGCGGATTTGCAATGACTGTTCGTCATCGGGCAGTAGCACCGTGAAGCCAAAATTCGCCTCGGTCAACTGACGTGCGGTGGATTCCGCCAACTGACCCAGTACATTGCGGGTTTCAGCGAGCGAAGAATTTTCGGAATCGGTTGCGATCAAGGTGTGCAGCAACCAGATCTGTGCGTCAAACGGTTGCTGTGCGCACAATAATCCGCACAGGGTGCCGTGACTTTCGCTTGCGTTAATGCCGGTTTCGGCACCGGTCAATGCTTGATCGACTGCTTTAAAATCCAACTCACTGGTCATGCGGGGGGCCTGGACGAAAACAGAACTGTAAGTGTAGCAAACGTCGCCGAGTGGCGCTGAAAGCATCCACTGCTGCGAAGTAATATGTGCGGAAAAGCAGCAGAAAATCGCATGAACAATTGACCGTCTTGGTGCCCGAGCACTATAGTTGCCGCCATGGAAACACCTACATCCGCCGATAAAACCATCACCGATTTCACGCGTCTGGAAGGCCAGGTGGAAAAGTTGCTCAAGGTTTGTGCGCAGCTCAAAACCGAAAACAATTTACTGCGCGGTCGGCAGGTGGCATTGGTCGCCGAGCGCGCGCGCTTAATTGAAAAAAACGACATCGCACGCACGCGCGTCGAGGCGATGGTTACGCGCTTGAAATCGCTGGAGGTAGAAACATGAGTAGCGACAGCGTGCCAGTGACGGTGCGGATCATGGAAAAAGAATTTTGCGTGGCCTGTCCGGCGGACGAGCGCGACAGCCTGCTGGCATCGGCGCGTTATCTGGACGGCAAAATGCGCCAGATCCGTGATAGCCGCAAGGTCGTCGGCATGGATCGCATCGCCGTTATTTGCGCGTTGAATCTTGCGCATGAGCTGCTGCAAAACAATGCGGCTGCGGCACCCGCTGAAAATTCTTTTGTCATGCGTGTGAAACATTTGCACGACAAAATCGAAGTCGCGCTGCAACCCGACAAGCAGAAGTAAGGCGCAGTTGGAGTTTTAGATTTATTCCGCTTGCTGTCGAGCGTGGTTTTCCCGACAATCATTTGCACTTCAATTTTTCGGGCTCATTGCCGATCAATTGACTGGTTTAAAAGTTTGGCGTCACCTGCGGTGTTCGTGATCGCTCCAAGTTCTCTTGAGCCTTAACTTGATACCCTTGGGGGCCTATAGTCGGTGTTGTGTGCATGTCCGCTTCGCGGCGGAAAGCCTAATGCATCGCAGCGGTCTCCAAACTGAACCGTTTGGTTCAGAGATATCGGGGCAAGCGGCACAGGTGGGGACGCCTCCTAATTCCTACGCGTATGTCATCACGCTCTAAACTCCGTTCGCAGTTACGCACACAACGCCGTGCGCTCGATCCCGCCACGCGCGCCGAATTCGACGCGCGCATTTCGCAGCACCTTGTGCAATCCAGTGTGTTTCGCACCAGCAGTCGAATCGCCACCTATTGGTCAACTCACGGCGAGGCCGATACGCAGGTGGCCATCGAGCGCGCCTGGGCGTTGCATAAACGCGTATTTTTGCCGGTGCTGCTCGGGCCATTTCACAATCAACTGCGTTTCGCACCGTTCACTGCTGTTAGCGTTTTCAAAAATAACTGCTTTGAAATTCCTGAGCCGCGCGTGTTGCCTGCGCAATTGCTACCGGGCATCAGCCTGGATTTGGTATTGGTGCCCTTGGTCGGGTTTGATGATCAGGGAACCCGGCTGGGCATGGGCGGAGGATTTTACGACCGCAGTTTTGCCGCGCGTTTGTTTCGACGCTACTGGCGCAAGCCCCGCTTAATCGGTGTGGCCTATGAGATACAGCGTGTCGCGCACTTGGATCGGCAGCCGTGGGATGTGGCCTTGGACGGGGTCGTCACGGAACAGCAGTTGTATTTGTTCAATCAATAACGCGGGTGCGTCGCGAGGCAATTGATCGCGGTTCACCATGTTAATCCTCGCTTAAAATAGTTCGTCACCCATTTCGGAATGCGGACATCGAATATTATTATCAATAACTGGCGAGTTGGGCTGGCAGGTCGTCCAATTCGTTGTATTCTTACGCGCTCCACGCACACAGGAACCGGCCGCCATGCTCAATAACATCCCCCTGTTTGAGGGTCTTTCGGACGAAGATCTCAAGGCAATTTCCAGCCACGCTGTCACCAAGACCTACGCCAGAAACACCGTCATCATCAACGAAGGCGACGAGTCCGATTCGCTTTACGTAATTCTCGCCGGACGGGTAAAAGTTTTTCTAAGCGACGAGGAAGGCAAGGAAGTGATCCTCAACACGCAAGAAGCTGGAGACTACTTCGGCGAGCTTGCCCTCATCGACGAGGCGCCGCGTTCCGCTTCTGTCATGACGCTCGACGACTCAAAAATGTCGATTGTGTCGAAGCGTGACTTTGAAGGCTGTTTGACGCGCCATCCGCAAATCGCACTGCGCGTGATCAAGGGCCTGACCAAGCGCTTGCGCAATCTCACCGACAACGTAAAAAGCCTGGCCCTCATGGACGTGTACGGACGCGTGGCGCGCACGCTGTTGAGTCTGGCCACCGAGGAAGATGGCAAGCTGGTGGTGAATCAGCGTCTCACCCAGCGCGACATCGCCAGCATGGTGGGCGCTTCACGCGAAATGGTCAGCCGCATTCTCAAAGACCTCAGCGTCGGCGGCTACATCACCGTCGACAAAAAGTCGATCACCATCAACGAGAAATTACCATCGGCTTGGTAGTGGCACGGTGGGCGGAGGATTCCGGGCATGACAGATAAAGATGCCGCCCCAACGGTTCGCGTAGGGCACAGCACATTCGGAGATTAAAAAATGAAAAATTCGGTCGTCGGGATTTTGATCTTAGGGGTTCTTGCTTTGCCTATTTGTACACATGCGGCTCCTCTTTCAACGGCACAGACTGAAGCCAATGCTCTGTGTGAAAAAACCTGGAAAAGCTCAACGCACGAAGACGACAAGGGCATAAAAGATTTCCTCGCCAAGTCCTGCAACAAAAACACTAAGTCAAAAAAATACTGGGAATGCGTCGCGAAATGGGTAGCGCAAGGTAACTCAGTGGCATTTTCGAGCGCGGAGGGTCAGTGCCCGATGAAATAAAACACCCTACCGGTGGGTGCCGAAGTGATAGGTGCTAGCGATGTGTATGTAGTAGCTCACGGCCCAGAAAATCGTGAATACCAACCACAACAAGGGAAGGCTTCGTTTCTGCTTGAGACTGCGATAACTGCGCGTCAATACAAGCCCGCACAGTTTCCGCCCCGCAATGTGCGGCCATGTCGTTAAAGTCTGTCGCACCTTCGGGCCGGTCATTTCCAAAATCAGGCATGGCTAACCGTGCGCCTATGGATCGTGCCGCTTCAGTTGCTTTGGTTAGGCCGGGGTTGCCTTGCGTGTTTACGTCATCATCAGCGCACACGATTATGGTCAAGCCCGGAAACTTTGCGCGCAGTGCCTTCGCTACCGGTTCAACATTGCCCGCGTTGAATGCTACCGCTACGGCATGGCCGGTCGCTGCATGAATGGTTGCGCCAGTTGCATAACCTTCCGCGATACACAGCACACCTTCAGGTTTTCCGATGCTGAAATAACAACCTTTGACACGCCCGCCAGTCAGAAAGCGTTTACTGCCTTCATTGTCGATGAATTGCAATGAATGTAACTTCCCGCCAGCGTCGCGCATGGAAAGCACCAACGTGCCTTCGTACAGCTTGGCGCCGTGCGGCTGGATGCCTTTGCGTGTTAGGTAAGCATGGCTTCTTGCCGCTTCTCCCGCCTGCCAGATCGCCGCCGCCTTCGTTGCGGCTTCTGCCTTGCGTTTGATGTCCTCGGCGTCACGCGTCTTGCGCATAGCCTCTACACGCGCCCGGTGTGCGGCTTCCTCGGCGGGGCTAAGTGTGCGGCCAACGTCGCACCGCCACGTTTGAGTCAAGCCCGTGCGCCAGTCGCCAAAGCTCCCGGCTGGGATACCGTCGCTGTGCAGCACGTACCATCCAGAATCGTCACCGCGTTTGCCATTACTGGAAAAACGATGCAGCGTGCCGTCAGCGGTAATCGTTTCCGGTGGCTCAAGTCCGCCGGATCGGATTGCGTCTATGAATTGCGTTGTGTGGTTCATCGGCAGGTGCCCTGCAATTCGATTCGGCGTGCGCGTTGACGTGCTGCAATGTCCCTAAAGTATTCGCACATGCAAGGCAGGTGTGTCGGGATGCGGCAACATGCTTTGAATGCCTTGCACGGAATTTTCGGGAAGGGGATAATTCGAGCGCTTGTTGTTTGCGAAGTGTTCCTAAACCCGCCGGATTCGCTTCCGCGCGGGTTTTTATTTGTGGTCATTTATGCCGCCGCATTGATTAATGCGACAACGTCTTCAACGCGCCACGCTGTTACACGCTGCCCGAGTTTCACCGGCTTGGGGAATCTTCCGCATGCCACACCCTGCCACCAGAGTGACTTGCTTACAGGAATGAGAGCAGGAATGGGTGGGCTGGCTTTGGTGTCGCCGATGATTTGGCGCAGACGTAGAAAACCGGTTTCAGGGAGTGTGTTCATTACGCATTGCCTCTGTCTTGTTAAGGCCATTGCTGGCCGACAGGGGCAATCGTGTATGCGTATCCTTTTGGGGTCTAAATGGGGGAATTAGATTTTTTTCAAATCTATTTATTCCATTCATTTAAACTTTCGCTTTAACTTCGCAATAGCAGAGCGGCGGTAATGGGTAAGGGCTGCTGGTTCAGATAGCTTCGGTAGTGTTGGGAATTCTCGATGTAATGGCGTATAGCAGGCGATCAAGAAACGGATAAATGGACCGCCAGGCCGCCCGGTTTCCGGATTTAGGGAAGCTCCCGGTAGTTCGCCAAACATATCTGAATAAATACCGGCTACATCATTAACGAACTGCTGTCGTGACGCGTGCCCTTTATTACGCATCCGGTCAGTATTTAACTTTATCTTCTTTTGAACATTATCATAGGCAATGTTCGCGTAGAGCTCGATAACCTTAACCGCTTTAGTCGCATCCTCTACGCTGGGATAAGAGGACTTCTCAATTTTATTTTCAATATGGCGGTTTTCGTTAACGAACGTTGTCGTAACGGACATAGTCTGGTAACGCAAGGCTGCTTGGTGAAGTTGCCGTCGCGCACCGTCTGCGGCTTTGGTTAGTTTGGTAAGCTTTTTTGCTGTGTTGCCGATTGCCTTTAGCTGTTTTGCAATGGCACTAGGAGGTGCGCGTTTTTCAGAGCCATAGTTTTGAAGAAACATGATTGCACATTCTTCGAGTCGTTCTTTGAACTCGCCCTGTTTTTCTGTTGGCAATTGCTTTCCGACTTCCGTGAGAATTTCTGCAAAATCAGTTTCGGTATAGATCACGTAAGCTCCTTCTTTCGTCTCAATTTTATTAAGAGAGCGAGTCAAGTTGATCGAGGTAGTCAATGTCGCCGGATGCGCCTTAGTGCTTTTCCAACGCATAGGCCTGCTCGACCGGATAGAGTCAATAACCATCCCTTCTGTTTCTGTTTGCGCATTTCGGTTGCAGCGACAAGATCAATGACAGTCAAGTTAGCGCTCGCTTTCTCTCTCAGAACCAACGCGTCATCTTCTGTTGAAGGTCCGCGACCAAACGCTGCGCAAATCGCTTCATAAAACCCAAAAATTGAAAACCATGCAAAAAACAAGAATCCAAAAACTTTAAGGATTGTGAGCGTCGCAAATGGCTCAGACGCGATATCGATTGCCTTGCCGCCGCTCTTTAGGGCCAGCAAGATAATCCCAGCACCGAATGTGATACGGACACTACGAATAAGTATTCGACTCAACATGCATTGAAGCGTGAACCAAGAACGATATTTTTTCCGCAAGTTCTGAATTCGCTCAACTTCGGCGGCGATTCGCACTCGCGAGAGATGTTGCCATCACCAAAGGCAACAATGTCGTCATCAAACCCGGATCTAGTCATGCTGCGCTCCCTCGTAGCGGTATTACATCAGCTCCTACCTTTAATTTGTCCAGATAGTCCGCCCATTGCTGCATCATCTTGCGGCGTTCGGGGAGGTGTTCCGCGTGGTTGTATGCCGCTTTGACGGCGTTGCGCTCTTTGTGTGCAAGCTGCCTTTCGATGACGTCTGACTTCCAGCCTTGTTCGTGCAGCAGTGTCGATGCCATCGCGCGGAAGCCGTGGCCGGTGAGCTCGCTTTTTTCATACCCCAAGCGACGTAAAGCACCGTTGACGGCATTTTCAGACATGGGTCGATGCAAAGACTGCGCGCCGGGAAACACGTAGTTACCAGCACCCGTGAGCGGGTGAATCTCGCGCAGGATCGCGACCGCTTGCACGGACAACGGCACGATGTGATCCGCGCGCGATTTCATTTTCTTGGCCGGGATGCGCCATTCACTCGCATCCAGATAAATCTCCCGCCACTCTGCTTGGCGCAGCTCGCCCGGCCGCACAAACAATACGGGCGCAAGCTGAAGGGCGCACTTTGTGACAAATGAGCCTTTGTAGCCGTCGATAGCGCGCAACAGCTCGCCAATTGCTTTGGGGTCTTTGATGCTGGCGAAGTGTTCGGCGTCAGCAGGCGGAATAGCGCCGCGTAAGTCACCCGTGGGGTCGCGTTCCGCACGTCCGGTGGCCACGGCATAGCGAAACACCATGCCGCAATTTTGGTGAGCGCGATGCGCGGTGAATACTGCGCCACGATTTTCGATGCGACGCAGTACCGCCAGAATCTCGGGAGCGGTTATCTGCGCAATGGGTCGCGCACCAAGCCACGGGAAGATGTCACGCTCGAAACGGCGAATGACTTTGCTGGAATGCGACGGGGCCCACTTGGGCGAATGCTTTACGAACCACTCGCACGCAATGGCCTCGAAGGTATCTGCCGCCGCCATGGTTCGCACTTGCCTTTCGTTTTTCTTTTCGTGGGCGGGGTCGATGCCTTGTGCGAGCAGCTCGCGGGCTGCATCGCGCAACTCCCTTGCGCCCTTGACCTTCCGTTGCTTGTCGGCGCCTTTTTTGGTATGGCTGGCCAGCGGCACGTCTGGGTATTTCCCGAAGGAAAGCCGCTTTTCTTTTCCTCCGAAACGGTACTTCAAACGCCACAGCTTACCGCCGCTCGGCGTGACCTCGAGATAGAGGCCGCCGCCATCGAATAAGCGGATCGGCTTGTCTGCGGGTTTAGCATTGCGAATTTGGGTATCTGTGAGCGGCATACCGGACAATCTCCTTCATCTGATCGAAATGCCCCCAGGGGGTGGCTTCATGCCCCCGAAAATGCCCCCAATGTTGCTGGATGTCGATGGATGAGTTTAGCCGTATCCGGACAATAAGGACAACAAAAAACCCGCAGTTACGCGGGTTTGTGGATTCTGCTGGACTTCGTTGGATTCTATTTTGGTGCCGAGAAGAGGAATCGAACCTCCGACCTACTGATTACGAATCAGTTGCTCTACCGACTGAGCTATCTCGGCGTGCTGATGATGTGCTCGCGGAGGTTTAGAGACACTGCGGAAACTTGCAGGTAGCGAGGGAAGCGATGGTAATGAGTCGGTTTTGATGCGTCAAGCGCGGTGATTCAAACTGATTTCTGCGGGTTCCGCATTTTCGCTCGGGCGCACGCGAATAATAACGTCGACGCCTTCGCAAAGGGTGCCATGCGGTGGCTGCGGCAGGTTCACGATGTCGAGGTGTGCTACGTCAACGTCGGTGAGCTCGCCGGTCGTGACATTATAAAAATGATGATGATGCTCGGTGTTGGAATCGTAAAACACTTTGCTTGGGTCAACGATGACTTCGCGCACCAAGCCCTTGCGGGCGAACAGCCCCAGGGTGTTGTACACCGTCGCTTTGGATACGGTATTGCTGGTTTGATTGACGAGTTGCAATACCTGCTCGGCCGACAGGTGCTGGGGTTTGGACAACAACGCGGTGGCGATTTCCAGACGCTGCTGCGTGGGTGAGATTCCCAGTGCGGTCAGAACGCGCATGACATCTTTCATAGTTCACGTTACCTCACAACAAATTGGCCGTTACGGTCAGCATTATACTGCGTGCCGATCAATCAAGATCAATGATTTCAGAAGGGTTATCGGACGCAGTTTACGCGGCGTAACTGCTTAGTTTGTGACTGGAATCGCAGCGTGAAAGTTCTGTCGGCCTGATGACAATCCATCATGCAGGTGATTTCGGCTTCATACGAACCAGCGGTAAGCTGAGACTAAACAGTTCAAGCAATAGCCAGCCACCCATCATTACGCCCAAGTACAAAACACTCATCTCGTGCACGGTGAGATAACCGAACAACATCACGTCCCAGGTGTAAAAAAAATACAGCACAGCCAGCAACGCGGGATAGACGCAGCTGCGTCCGCCACAGGTCAGGCAAATAATGTCGACCCATTTGCTGGCAAGCAATTTTTGTTTGAGAGTCACGGTCGGTTGGTTGCAGTGCGGGCATTCGAACATCGGCATGGGGCGCGTCTTGAGTTGGATGGCGAGATCAATTGTAGAACAACGAGTCAGTCATTATGATGGGGTCCTTATTGGGAAGGGTAGTGGGGAGTATGAAAAAGATGGGGTTGTGGATTTTCATTGCCGCGCTGTTTCTCGTCGGCTGTGATGGCAATACGCCGCTGATGAAGTTGGCACAAGACGGCGATGCTGCGCAGATAAACGCAGCACTTGAAACGGGTGCTTCACTTGAGGAGCGCAATAAATACGGTTGGACAGCGTTGATGCATGCGGCGCGCGCGGGTCATGTCGATGCGGTACGCGTGCTGCTCGACGCCGGTGCAAAAGTCGATGTGCGTGACGACAGCGGAAGCACCGCGTTGATTCGGGCGGCGACTAAAGGGCATTTGGATTTAGTAAATCTTTTGATCGAGCGTCACGCCGATGTTAACGCCGTCGATGAAAACAGCTGGACTGCATTATTTTGGGCGGTCCATCGCGGGCATATCGAAGTGGTGAAGGCGCTGATCGCACATGGCGTATCCATTAATATCCGCGATCCGAGTGGCCGGTCACCCATGCAAATAGCCAAGGTAGAAGGTCAAACGGAAATTCTGCAACTGCTGGACGCAGCGGGCGGTAAGTACTGATGAGCACCGCTCAATTATTGCAACTGCGCACGCTGCTAGTTGGTGTTGTCATGCTGACGGGGTCGTGTGTAGACAATTCTACTGGGCCGGTGAAACCTAATTCACGCGCCGCCCAATACGTTGTTGATAGCGGTGTGGGGCAGGGTGGTAAGCACTTTAACGACAATCGGTATTTTGCTGATAAAGTCCAAGCGGAACCGTTACGCAGCGACGGCATTCATGATCCCGAAAATCCGGCCATCAAGTCATTGCAGGAGCCCGGTGATTCGCTTGCAAAATTTCCGCAAGACCGGCGCGGGGGCGTCAACTGGGTAACCACCCTTGATCAGGGATTGATCCAGCCGCGCGAAACGCTCAGCGGCGCAGAAGGCATGTTGTTCATGGACATGGATATTATGTTCACCAACACCGGCTCCATGCCGTGGGTGCGTTTCCCGCACATCGCTCACACGCGCTGGCTGGATTGCAGCAATTGCCACCCGAAGATTTTCAAGCCACAACGCGGTTCTAACAAAATCGGCATGGATGCAATTTTGGCTGGCGAATTCTGCGGTCGCTGCCATGACAAGGTCGCGTTCTCGTTGTGGATCTGCGAACGCTGCCACAGCGTGCCGCATGAAAAATCGCCGAAGAAATGGTGGTAGCCGACATGCCGGTCTCACGCTTTTGGCCGGGCGTGATCGGGTTATGCGTGTTCGTTATGTTATCGAGCTGTCAGACGCAAAATACCCGTGAGACCGCCGCAGACAGCACGGTTTCTGGTGACGGAGCGAATTCCGACCCTGCATTGAACGATCCTCCAGCACCAGCCAAATTGATTCCCGATCCGCCACGCAAGGAGCTCAGTGTCGTCACCGTAAAATCGGTTGAAACCTTGTATGACGACGGCAAGCATGACACCAGCAACGACGCCATCGCCGTGCTGCAAGACCCGACGGTGGCGCTCAAGGATTTTCCGCTGGATCGTCGTCAGCAAGTCAATTGGGTCAAGGCGCTCGAGCAAGGTTTAATTCAGCCGCGCCCGAGCTTGACAGGCAAAGGTGAGATGCTGGTGATGGACATGGACATCCTGTTCACCAACACCAAGGACATGCCGTACGTGCGGTTCCCGCATCTGCAACACACGCGCTGGCTGGATTGCAGCAACTGCCATCCGAAGATTTTTATTCCGCGTCGTGGTGCTAATCCGGTGTCGATGAATAAAGTGCTGCGCGGAGAATTTTGCGGGGTATGTCATGACAAGGTTGCGTTCTCGCTGTTCATCTGCGAGCGCTGCCACAGTGTGCCGCACGAAGGCTCGGGCAAGTGGTGGTGAGGAGTAGAAACTAAATCCGTTTTATTTCGCCGAGGGGTGCGGCGGGGGGTTTGGGGATCAGTGCCTGTTCGATGATTTCGATAATGTCTTGGTTGCCCACCTCTTGGGCAACCGTTAACGCCGTGCTGCCGTCGCTGTCCTTCGGGGTCGGGTCACCGCCATTTTCCACCAGCAAACGCACCGCATCCAAGTGACCGAACTTGACCGCCGCCATCAACGGTGTGCGGTTGTTGCGTCCAATCACGTTGACGCTGACATGGCTTTTTATCATGTCCTTCAGAATGTCGATGTGGCCCATGCCGGCGGCAATCAATACCGCTTCGTTTAAGTCGAGTTCCTCGATGCCTTGTTTGTATTTCAGCAATTCGGCGGTCGCATCGCGGTAGCCAAAAAATACCGCATTTAAAAGTGCCGTGCCGCCATCGTGATCTTTTGCGGCGACGTTGGCGCCGCGGCTCAGCAATACCCGCACCACTTCGGCATGACCTTCGGTCGCGGCGAGCACCAGTGCGGTCGCGCCGTTTTTATCTTGAGTCTGAACGTCCGCGCCCAAGTCGAGCAGCGCCTCCACAGCTCTCGCGTGGCCTGCGGCTGCAGCGATAATCAGTGCAGTTTTGCCCTGCTTGGATTTTTCATTAACGTCAAAACCTTCCGCCGCATATTTCCCAATGCCCTTCACATCGCCAAAGCGCGCGGCTTGCATCAGCAACGAATATGATTCGCCGCTGCACCCCGGCAGCGTGAATAACGCAAGCAATATTAGAACAAGGCGGATGCGCAGTGATCGCATGTGCAGACTAAGGTGTGGTTAGCGTTTCATCGAATCGAAGAAATCGGAATTATTTTTGGTCGCGCGCAATTTGTCGATGATGAATTCCATCGCGGCGGATTCGTCCATTGGGTTGAGCAGTTTGCGCAAGATCCACATTTTTTGCAGATCTTCCGGGCTGACCATTAACTCTTCGCGGCGCGTGCCGCTGCGGTTAATGCTGATGGACGGGTAGATGCGCTTCTCGGACATCTTGCGGTCCAAGTGGATTTCCATGTTGCCGGTGCCCTTGAATTCTTCGTAAATCACTTCATCCATGCGCGAACCGGTGTCGACGAGTGCGGTGGCAATAATAGTCAAGCTGCCGCCCTCTTCGATGTTGCGTGCGGCGCCGAAAAAACGTTTTGGGCGTTGCAGGGCATTGGCATCCACACCGCCGGTGAGCACTTTGCCGGAGCTCGGCACCACGGTGTTGTAGGCACGCGCCAGGCGCGTGATCGTGTCGAGCAAAATGACAACATCGCGCTTGTGTTCGACTAAACGCTTGGCTTTCTCGATCACCATCTCGGCCACTTGCACATGGCGGGTGGCGGGTTCGTCGAAGGTGCTGGACACGACTTCCGCTTTTACCGAGCGTGACATTTCGGTGACTTCTTCCGGACGCTCATCAATGAGCAACACAATCAAATAGCAATCGGGATGATTGGTGGCGATCGACTGTGCGATCGCTTGCAACATTACGGTCTTGCCAGATTTGGGCGGTGCGACGATCAGGCCGCGCTGGCCTCGGCCAATCGGTGCGGCCAGATCAATGATGCGTGGCGTGACATCTTCGGTGGCGCCGTTGCCGCGTTCAAGCTTCAAGCGTTTGTTAGCGAATAACGGTGTAAGGTTTTCGAACAAGACTTTATTTTTAGAGTTTTCCGGCGGTTCGAAATTGATCTCGCTGACTTTCAGCAGCGCGAAATAACGCTCGCCTTCCTTGGGAGGTCGAATCTTTCCCGACACCGTGTCGCCAGTCCGTAAGTTGAAGCGGCGTATTTGACTGGGCGAAACATAGATGTCGTCGGGCCCGGCCAGATACGAACTGTCTGCGGAGCGCAGAAAGCCAAACCCGTCCTGCAAAATTTCCAGCACCCCGTCGCCGGAAATGTCATCACCGTTACGCGCGAGCGATTTCAGTATTGAAAAGATGACGTCTTGTTTGCGGGATCGGGCGGCGCCTTCGATGTTCATCGATTCGGCCAGTGCTATTAAATCGGAAGGGGAGCGTAGCTTGAGTTCAGTTAGATTCATTGATTGGACATCCAGAAAGGAAGGCGAAGGGAACAGACACGACTACGAAAAATTTCGTTGGGAACCGACGGGACCTGGAATTATGTTTTGACCGGGGGAAGCCAGACCGAGACGTGCGCGTTTTGGCTTTGGGTCATTCTAGTCGGACTTAGGCTAGCACGCAAACCATGCATCGTCTAGCCGACTCGCCACTCACTCAAGTTAACGACACGTGGGTTGATAACTTGAGTGCTGCGGAAATTTTTTTTCTAAATGTTGCTGTCTAAGAAAGCGGTAAGTTGTGTTTTGGAGACTGCGCCGACTTTGGTGGCTTCAACGTTGCCATTTTTGAACAGCATCAAGGTCGGTATGCCGCGAATGCCGTATTTGGGCGGCGTGCTGGGATTTTCATCAATGTTAAGCTTGGCGACCTTGACCCGCCCGCTGTATTCCCCGGCGATCTCATCCAGAATCGGCGCGATCATTTTGCAGGGCCCGCACCAATCCGCCCAGTAATCGACTAATACCGGCTCGTTCGATTTCAGTACCACTTGTTCGAAGGTGGCATCGGTCACATGGATAATTTTGTCGCTCACTCAGTCATTCTCCAGTTGCATCGCTAAATTGGGTACAATTTGAGCCCAACCGAACCGGTATTGCAAGCGTGTATGTATGAGAGCACGCGTCTGTACGCCATACCGCCAATCGTGTATTCACCACGTAACAATCGCGACACAATCCATGGCTAAAACATTTGACCAACTCGAACCACGTGTGGCGCTCGCCGCCATTGCGCGACAGTTTTACAAGCGCGGCTGGATGCCCGGCACCGCTGGCAATTTGAGTGCGCGTGTTGAAGACAACACCCGCCCCGGATTCTGGATCACCGCCAGCGGCATGCCGAAGGGCCAGCTCGACGAGAGCGATTTTTTGTTGGTAGAGGTGCGTGATGATGTCGTCATCGAACGGCTACGCACCACGCAAAAGCCATCGGCCGAGACCAGCATTCATCGCGCGATTTATCGTACCTTTCCGCAAGCGCGTGCCTGCCTGCATGTGCACAGTGTGGATGCGTGTATCGCCGCGAGTCGCGTGCCACCCGCCGTGACTGCATTGCGATTGCCACCGCTGGAAGTGCTGAAAGCATTTGACCTATGGGAAGAAAATCCGCAGGTCGATCTGCCGGTATTTGACAACTGGCTCGACGTTCCGCGCATTGCACACGACATCGAACAGCGCTTCACGATCACTCTGCCGCCTATTGACGCGCTACTGATTCGCGAT
>JANMQQ010000435.1:0-8165 GCA_031370545.1 Gammaproteobacteria bacterium | reverse complement strand
TGACCGAAAGCGGAATCTCGACGTGATACCAGACACCCGGCGCAAACGAAGTCACGTAACTCGACATTTTTGCAGACAAGCCCCAGCCCAGGTCCATACCCACTTCGAGCGAACCCATGGCCGCGCCGACGACTGATCCCGCCGACACATCGAAACTTAAGTGGGTAAATGAACCGACCGGCCGATCGAACCATTTCCAGTTGACATCGCGGCTGTCGAAACTCAAGCCACCCCAGGTGGCAGCGTCCGTCTTGACCGCGCTTGCGCCGGACTTGACATATTGACCTTGAATTGTCGAGGTCGAGCTCCAGCCGGACAAGATCCATTGCGATGCCGTGGCATCGTCAAACACGGCCAGTGATGCAACCGGCGGCAGTACGGGCACCGGAGTCGGCAAAGGTACCGGCGTCGGCGCGGGAGCCGTTCCCCACAGCTTTTTTAATAGCGCCAGCTTGTCTTGACGCACATTCAATACGTCGTCAAGGATGCCGCCGGTATCGCTGCTGTTCGGGGTGTAACACCAATAAAACGTGTTGCGAAGACCTCTGCTGAGTAAATAGTCCGCGAAAGAATTCTGCCAGGTAGCGTCCAGCGATCCGCCGGTGCCTTGTCCATATTTGCCACCCCACTCGCCAACCACGACCGCGACATTTTTAGAAAACTGGCCGAACAACGCATCCCAATGTGCAGGCAGATTCGCCGGGAAATTGGCAGCGCTGAAGGTTGATTTCATCGCCACATCCGGACCATAGGTGTGCGGCGTCAGCACCAGCTTGCCGGTTTGAATGTTCAGCGGCTGATAGGCTTGCGGCTGAAAATCTTCGCCCCAATTCATCGGAATGGTTGAATTTTCAATTCCGTCAAAGTTGCCGAAAATACCCTGCACAAAAATCATCAGATTGGGATTCGCGGCAAGAATCGCGGCGGCGGCGGATTCCGCAGCGGCTTTCCAAAAGTAAGCCGGATTGGTAACCGTAGGGTCGCCGCTGCTCCAGCGCACCAGACCGTTGGGCTCGTTATAAATATCAATACCGAAAAAATGCGTCAGCTTCGTATAGCGTTGCGCGACCAATGCAAGATCGCGGATCCAGTTGTCCTTGGTGTATGCCTGATTGTTATAGATCAGGTTGAAGTCCGCCGGGTTTGACACAAACCAGGTGGGATACTGGCGTTGTTTTGACACGCTGTGAAAATCGAGCAGGATGTACATGCCCTGCCGATCTGCTTCCACCATCCACAAGTCGAGAACTTGTAATGGGGTTTTGCCGATTAATTCTGGATTGAGCTTGGCGTCAATGTAGCTCAACTTATCTACTGGCGTGTTGTCATAGAGCGTATCCGGCACAAACGGCACCCGGATCGTGTTGAATCCCAAGCTCTTGATCTGCGCGATTTGCTCTTTCCACCCCATGGCCCACAAAAATTGCGGCTGGAGTGTTGTTCCGTTAAAGCCAAAATGACTGATGCCTCGGATCTGGATTTCCTGACCACTCGCATCGTAAATCTTGCCTGCCTGAGAGAAGTACCCTGTTGCCATTACATTCGAACTTAGGATGGCTACAACTATGACTAACCCCTGAAACGCCCGGTATATTAGACCCTTAATCATTCAACAACCTCTCTATTGATTACTGCTTACTACGGGTGCCAACGCAGTGATTCCACCCCCGGGGAGCGTTGGCCAGCGCTAGGTGCACCGAGTTGTCGGTGCGGTAGCACACATACGAGTCACGTTCGTAACGCTTAGTTCAATGTTGTAATTTTCCGCTTGAAAATAGTTCCTGCACACTTCAACAACAATTGCAGGCACGGCGGACAGGCTGCAATTTGTGCGCCGCTGATTCGCGCATCTGCATCACAGAATGTGACTTGAGGTTAAATAATTTCCGCGCACACGACGCGGCCGGACGAGGGATCAGGCAGGATTACTTTCGGCTAGAGGTACTCTGATTTGACTTTTTAACGCTGCAGCGGTGCGTTGCACACCGCTGCTCTTGAACTGATCGAAAACACGCGCGAATCCCGCAGATTCAGGCTTTAACTTGCAAGTTGGTGATCATTGCGGATTTGCCAAATGTACTGTTCACACAAAATCGGGCACATCCCCGTTTGCGGCGATGAATGAGCGCCTCCAGTTCACTGTTCGTATCATCCAGCCGTTTCTCCAGCCAGGCGAGATGCGCCGTGTGGGCCATAACATTTTTTTGCACGCGCTTGGCGGCAGGCGTCAGGCGGTTTTTTTCCAGATTGATCATGTCGACAATTTTTCGACGCTGCATAAATAGTTCATCGAGCTCACGGCTCTGCTGATTTTTCACCAGAGGCACCTGCAGCCGGACCGCTTGGGCCAATAACGCCAACGTACGCGCGTCGACATGGTCCACATTCGCCCGCATACCTTTTGCGTGAGCGAAGTCCCACACCTGGCGCGGGTT
This sequence comes from Gammaproteobacteria bacterium, assembly GCA_031370545.1. Taxonomy (GTDB): domain Bacteria; phylum Pseudomonadota; class Gammaproteobacteria; order SG8-11; family SG8-11; genus UBA6921. The sequence goes on along the minus strand of JANMQQ010000435.1, from coordinate 5,730 downwards.
GATCACAGTCACCGGCAATCCGACTGCGACCAACTGAATTGCCACCGGGGTTTCATATCCGTCGGCGGATTCCAGCACGATCAGCGTCGGGTCCAGTTCACGCAGGCGCTCTGCCAAGCGTTGACGACTGGCATCATCGTTGGCTGCCTTCCAGAATTGTTCCACCGGCAACACGCCGATTTCCAGTTGCGCTTTGGACACGTCGACATCAATACCTACAAAACGTTCTTCGGCTCTTTTCAACATATGCGGACTCCAGACTTCGCAATTTACTTTTACTGCGCGTGATGAATGTGCAAGCTACCACCCTGCGCGACGCTCCTCGGTTGGCTAACACACACAGACCTGAATCCAATCGGTCAACGCACCCCGAGCGCAATACCGGTGACCACTAGATTGCCGTGAAACATGAAGCGCCCGAACACCGGCATGGTGGCATGTTGTGACAAGGCGATGCTGCGCCGCGCGCGCAGACTGAAACTTCCCGAATTCAGATCACTGGCGCGAATCTCGAGCGTGACATCGTCAAATTCAAGCCACTGCTGGGTCACCGCGTATTGACATTTATAGAAAGCCTCTTTGGCGCTGAAAATCAGTGCCGCGCAGCGATCCTGTTCCGCCTCGCTGAGTGAGTCGAGCAAGGCCCGGTCTTCGGGCGAGCAAATAAACGGCCAGATTTCCGGCGTGACGTCTGCGACAGTTTCGATGTCCAGGCCGATGGCGCGGAACTGGCTGCGCCGTGCGATGACCGCACCACACAATCCGGCGGTATGGCTGATGCTGCCGATGACCGGGGCGGGCCAGCGCGGCCGCCGGTCGTGATTGATGCGCAACGGGTAGTCAACAATTCCGAATTCCGACAAGGCACGCCGCGCACACAGGCGACCACCCGCGAACTCCTGAATGCGTTTTGGTACGGCAGCTGCCTGCGAAGATGCTTCACTGGCAAACAGCAAGGAAGGATCAGCCGCCGCTCGCAACTCGGCGCCCACCACACCAAGCGGAAACAAACTGGTCAGCAGCGGCGAAAGACGAGCCGGATTTTTATGCTGTGCTACGCGCTCGGTGACAGCCACAGCTCGAGTGCGGACCTGCCCCCCCTGCGCGTGCCAGCCAGAACCATGCTTGATGGGTAACGCCCATCCTTCTGCGTGAACTATTGATTCGCTGCGTTTCATGCGGCTTGCGCTCCAGTGATTGAGCGACCCAATACTTTGGAGATATGCGTCGCCATTTGTTCCAAACCTTGACCTTTAAACATCGTGAAGTGATCGCCGTCGATGATCGCGACATCCACTCCTTCCGCCGCGAAGCTGCCCCACCCCATTTGCGGATCCAGAAACCACCCATGCGGTTCCTGCGCGCTGCACAACAGTGTGATTTTTCCCGGGTAAATCTTGGGTTCGTAGTGGCGCTCGGTCTCCTCTAAATAACCGAGCAGCCACTGATCATAATTTTCTGCGCTTAATTCACGAGCTTCGAACGGCGTGGGCGTCGGCGCCGTGACCGGCTTGGGCTGCAATGCACCCACGATTTTTTTGACAAGGGTGCGTTGCGCGAAGAAGCTTGCCAAACTTTGCTCACGTGTCATGACCCGGCGCCAGTCGGCCGCGATTAATTGCCAACGGTAGGAATAATCTGCAAGTGCCGCATGCCATCGAGACAGTCGGCGATTATGGCCGGGTGCCCAGGCATCAATCATTGCGAGCAATGCGACTTCCTGCCCCGCGGCTACCAGCTGTCGCGCGATTTCGAAAGCCAGCACGCCACCGGCACACCAGCCGATCAGTTTGTAAGGTCCGCTCGGTTGAAAGGTTTGGATGAGCACCACGTACTCGGCGGCGATCTCTGCCGTGGTCTGCGGAAAACTTTCCCGCTTGATCGACGGATCAAACAGCTGAAGCGCCGTCAGCGGTTGGTCGGAGCCGAGCAGTTTGGAAAGGTTGTAGTAGTACACGCCGGTGTTATGAATTGCGATCAGCGGCGACTGTGTGCCGGTGGATTGCAACCGCACCACCTGCCGGAAATCGTATTCGCGCTGCTTGCTGTCCATCAGCAACTTGGCCTGCGCTTCGATGGTCGGTGCGTTAAACAATGTCAGCAGACTCAAGCGTTGCCCAAACTCCGCTTCAATGCGCGCCAGCAACCGCGCCGCAAGCAAGGAATGGCCGCCGAGCCCGAAGAATTCCGCCGTTTTGTCGATGGTTTCAAGTCCGAGCACGGAACTCCAGATCACCGCCAGGCGCCGTTCAACTTCGTTGAGCGGCTGCGCAGGTTCCTTACCTTGACGTAATACCGGCGCAGGTTCGGGCAGCGCGCGGCGGTCGATTTTGCCATTCGGCGTGCGCGGCAGCGCATCCAGCAACACGATGGCCGACGGACACATGTAAGCGGGCAAAGATTGAATCAGTCGGGCACGTAACGCGCCGACCAATACTTCCGGTGCATCGGTTTGCGCACGTGGCGCCACCGCGTACGCCCAGAGCGCACCCTCGCCCGCCGCATCCTGGCCAAGCACTGCAACGGCGTCCGTGATCCCGGGGTGATGCAATAAAACCGCTTCGATTTCGCCCAATTCAATGCGAAAACCGCGTAGCTTGATTTGATGATCGGTGCGGCCCAAATACTCCATGCAACCGCGCTGTTTCATGCACACCCTATCCCCGGTGCGGTACATCATCGCGCCCGCATGCGGGCTGAATTTGTCGGCAACAAATTTTTCGGCTGTCACTGCGGGCAGGTTGAAATAGCCCAGTCCAATGCCGTCGCCGCCAATATACAGTTCACCGGGCACGCCGTGCGGTACCACCTCTTGACTATTATCAAGAATATAAAACTGCGTATTCGCAATCGGTGGGCCCATAGGAACAGAACCCTCACCCGACTCAATCCGCAACGCGGAAGACCAGACGGTGGTCTCGGTGGGGCCATACATGTTCCAGAGTTCGCCGCCACATTGCAGCAGTTGCTGCGCGAGCTTGCGCGGCAGGGCTTCGCCGCCGCACAACATTTTGAGCGCGGGCTGCCCATGCCACCCGGCTTCGAGCAGCAGCTGCCAGGTCACCGGAGTGGCTTGCATGAAGGTCGCGTTATGCCGCCGCAACAGCGCGAGCAATGCGACGCCATCGAGCATCTCGTGCTCCTTGGCGAACACCAACTTGGCGCCGACGACCAACGGGAGAAACACATCCATGACGGCAATATCAAATGAGATCGTAGTGATACACACCACGGCGTCGTCCGGAGTGAGGCCGGGTTGAACGCGCATGGCGCTGAGCAAATTCACCAGCGCGCGGTGCGGGATCACCACGCCTTTGGGGCGACCAGTCGATCCCGAGGTGTAAATAATATAAGCCGGGTCTTGCGGCAACGCGCTGGGCGATAGCGGCTCGGCACTGTGTTCCGCAATCCGGGTTGCCTCCGCATCCAGCAGGATCGCTGGAGTGGCATTTTCAACCAGACGCTTGCGCAACGCGGTGCGGGTAATCACTGCCGCAGGCTGTGAATTTTCGAACACATGGTGAAGACGCTCTTCGGGATACGCGGGGTCCAGCGGAATATAGGCATTGCCGGATTTGAGCACCGCCACCAGCGCAACAATCAGCTCGGCAGAGCGATCCAAAAATACCGCGACCCGGCTCCCTGGGCCGATGCCGCGACTGCGCAATGCATGCGCGAGCCGGTTCGACTCCATGTCAAGCTCGCGATAAGTCAGCGCCTGATCGCCGCACACCAGCGCCAACGCATCGGGCGTGCGCGCCGCCTGCGCCTGGAATAGCTGCGGGAAAGTCAGATGTTTGGGATAAAACGCACTGGTCTGATTATTGTCGACCACCAGCATGCGGCGCTCAGCGTCATCGAGAATCGGCAGACTGGAAATCTTGCGCTCGGGATCAGCCACCACCGCGCGCAACAACGTCTGAAAATGATTCAACAACCGAATGATGGTTTGACCGTCATACAGATCGACATTGAACTCACAGGAAATTTGCCAACCTTCCAATCGCTCGACCAGCGCGAAACTCAATTCGCAAGGTGCGTTGGATGAGCGCGAGGGCAAATCAACCAAGGTAAATCCGGCACGCGGATCCACCAGCTTGATCGCTTGCGCAGAACTGAAGGCGACTGAAAATAACGGGTTTCGACTCAGATCCAGTTTCGGATTGACGATCTCGACGAGTTGTTCCAACGCAACGCTATCGTGCTTCAGGCTGTTGGCGACTGTGGCGCGGACCCGCGCCATTAATTCGATAAAGCTGGGATCGCCCGACACGTCGTTACGCAACAGCAGTGTGTGACTGAACAGCCCGACTAAATTGTCGAGCTCTGGTGCGTCGCGACCAGAAAATTCGCTGCCCAGCGCGATGTCGGTCTCACCGGTGTAGCGATGCAGTAAGGTGATCAGCGCCGCCAGCCCAACATTAAAGAGAGTGCTAGCGTGGTCGTCGGCAAACTTCCCCAGGCGGGCGGTCAATTCGCGCTCCAAATGAAATGACAGCAGGTTTCGATTCACCGTCAGCACCGGCGGACGACGGTGATCGGGCTGCATCTCAAAATGCCTTACACCGTGCAGCGTATGGGTCCAGAACTCGACATCAGCCAGTTGCGCATCGGCACACCGTGCTGCTTGAGCGATTGAAAAATCCCCGTAGCTGATCGGCACGATGGGCAACTGCGGCAGGCGGGTGGAATGAAACGCCCGACAAATCTCGCTGATCTCGAGTGCCAGGATGTTGATCGAACGGGCGTCGCCAATAATGTGATGCAGCGTGACCAGCAACATCGAAATATTGCCGGTCAAACGCAGCAGGGTCACCCGGATCAAGGGTGGCAAAGCCAGCTCGAACGGCGTGTTAGCCTCCAGCCGCGCGGCGCGTTCCGCCTCGATGTGAGCGTCTGCCTCAGGCAGCGAGGTCAGGTCGATCATCGAAATACGAAATGTCACCCGGGGTTCCACGATCTGCGTCGGCTCGCCACCCGCATCGACGATGCAGGTGCGCAATGCCGCGTGTCGCGCGATCATTAATGCAAAGGCTTTTTCCAGCGCCAAGCTGGAAATCTTGCCTTCCAGTCGCCAGCGCGCAGCGAGGTTCAGCGCAGGATGGCGCGCGTCGATTTGATGCAGCCGCCACAACCGCAGTTGTTCTGGAGCACATGGAAACTGAAGTGTCGTCTCTCCCTCCATGGGAACTGGCCAGTCGATACCCGAGGTAGGCGTACCGGTGTCGTGAATCCGTTCCCGGGTTTTGAGATTAGTGTCCATACGTGGCACGCGCATTGATGAGCAAGGCAGGTTTAAGAGTCAACATTGGTTGGTATTTTTTTCCATTCGACACGACAAAGGGGAAATGGCCGGTTAGAGAAAAGCCTTTGTGATTTCGGATTACGAATAGCAGCGAAAATAGGCGCGCAGCCCAGAAACGTCTGTACGCGGACGAACATAGACTGGCTACACCCCAATGTCAGTAAGTTAAGGCTGAATAGGGCCGCGTGGCGAGGGCGCGGGTGGTTTTCTCCCCTCCTCATTTTCGAGGAGGGGTGGCGCCGAAGGTGACGGGGTGGTTGCGGTGGCGCAGAGGCGTTGCCTAAGGAACCGCCGATCAATTCAGATTTAGAACTTGAAACAAACGCGCTGCGATTTTCATAACGCTCGCGGACTTTCGAGTTCTATCTTTTCGGTTTCAATAAAGTATGTTTGTTTCTGTGTAACTATTCAGCGCCTTCTCCAAC
>JANMQQ010000430.1:0-16289 GCA_031370545.1 Gammaproteobacteria bacterium | reverse complement strand
GCCGCTTGCAACTGTGCGATAGATTCGGGTCGCGCGTAATAGGAAGGTAGATCGCTGGAAAATTTTTTGGCGTAGTGATTAAGTAAGCTGGCGTCGCGATGATGTTGTCCGTTGGATATCACGTATGAAAATCCATATTCGACCAGCAGCATCAGCACCAATCCGCCGACTGCGAACGACAACGCGAGTTTGAATTTCACATTCATGGTGATCGAACTGCGCCTGCGACGCAGGTAGTGCGCTGGGTGAGATACTCGGTGTTTCCGTGTCAGGTCTAACGGTAAACGCCATCAAAGCTTTAGCAAGAATGGAAACAGGGGCACACCCACCACACTCATGGATGCGCGACTGATCACGATTTTTCTTCTTCATAACTTAAGGATAGCTTTATATACTCGAGGCCACGCGCCGACGCTGAATACGGCGGCGTCATCAACTACCGCAGTCAGGCTTGCAATGATTAATGTTCGAATTATATGCGGAATAATGGCGACAAACGCCCTGTTGGCGGCCTGTACACCTGTGCAAACCAAAGAGTCGAAAACGCTGAAAGTGCTGGAGGACAAGGCGAATCAGATTGTGATTGAAAAGGATTCCACTATCGACAATGCGCGTGAAAAAGCGATGGGTATTTACAAGGAATTTGAAAAAACCGATAACAATAAGTCACTACGTTCCGAAGCACAGCGGCGCCTGGCTGATCTCGAGCTGGAGCAGAGTGACGATGTGTATACCGAACAATCTGCCAATGCTGACCGTGGGAAAGCAAAAGGCAATCCGGTGGATGCAGATGCGGTGCGTGAGCAAAAAAGCCGCAGCGCAATTCGCATTTATGAAGACTTGCTCGCGACGTCGAAAGACTCCGCCAATAATGACAAGATCATGTACCAGCTGGCCAAGGCGTACGAGAATGCGGGCGAGCCGCGCAAAGCTGCCAAGACACTCGACGATATCGCCGTAAAATATCCGAACGTTGCATACGCAGGTGAATTACATTTTCGCCGTGGTGAACTGCATTTTTTGCTGAACAATTTCAAGGCCGCTGAAGGCGCCTACGCCAAGGTGCTGGAGTTGGGTGAGTTCTCGGTATTCTATGAAAAGGCTTTGTACAAGCAGGGCTGGACACTATTTAAACTTGAGAAACACGATCCTTCGTTGAACGCATTTTTTCATTTGCTCGACCGCAAGCTGGTTGATGTAAAAGAAACCACGGATGGCAGCGAGTATTTTGGCCCGACGGTAAAAGGCAAAGAAAAAAATGTCGCCTTGCCTTCCGAGATTAATCGCGGTGAGAAAGAATTGATCGGCGATACGTTCCGCGTCGTGGACCTTAATCTCGGTTATCTCGACGGCGCGAACACCATCAAAGAATACTTTGATCGCAACGGTCGTCGCCCGTACGAACATTTGCTTTATGAACAATTGGGCAACTTTTATTTAAAGCAAGAACGCATCCGTGATGCGGCGGAGACCTATTTAACCTTCGCCCGGAATAATCCCGCTCATCCCCGTGCGCCGTTATTTTATGTCAAGGTCATGGACGCTTATCAACGTGGCGGATTCGCAGCGCCGCTGTTGGATGCCAAAAAGAATTTCGTTGAAGTGTATGGTTTAAGCGGCCCGTATTGGAGCAAGTATGATGACGCTGCACAGGCACGGATTTTTCCTTACTTGAAAGCCAACGTGGAAGAAATCGCGCGCCACTATCATTCACTCGCGCAGAAAAGCAAGAAAGGTCAGGACTACGACAACGCGGTTGAAGCGTATCGTGCTTACGTAAAGTCCTTTCCGAAGGATGACAAAGCGGCCCTCATGAATTTCCGCCTGGCCGAAGTGTTATTCGAGGCCAAGCGTTACGAAGATGCGATCAAGGAATACGAAACCACCGCCTATCAGTATCGTAATTTCGACCGTGGCGCCGAGGCTGCTTACGCAGCGTTGTTAGCTTATGCCGAGCGTGAAAAACAATTGCAGGGCAAGGATCAAGACAACATGCGTAGTCGCGCCATCGGCAGCGCGGTGCGTTTTGGGAAGCTTTACCCCAACGATTCGCGCGCTCCCGTGGTGTTGTCGAAAATCGCGGAAGATTTATTTGCGCAGAAGAAATACGAGCAAGCCGCCGAAGTGGCGCGACAGGTTCTTGAAGTCAAGCCGCAGGCGACCGCTGAACAACGCCTGACCGCGTGGACCATCGTTGCGCACGCATCGTTGGAGAAGGGCGATTATTCTCAGGCTGAGGCATCGTATAAGGTGGCATTAAGTTTGGCACCGCAGTCTTCGCCACAGCGCGACGATCTGTTGAGCGGCATCGCTGCCGCTATTTATAAGCAGGGTGAGCAGGCGCGTAAAGGGGGCGACTTGCGTGCTGCGATTGCACAATTTTCCCGGGTCAAAGACATTGCGCCCGGCACCGCCATCAGTACCACCGCCAGTTACGATATTGCAGTCAGTCAATTGAATGCGAAAAACTGGGCGGCAGCCGTTGCCGAATTCGAGCTTTTTCGTACCAGCCATCCGAACCACGAACTGGTTGCCGATGCGACACAAAATATTGTGGTCGCCTCCATCGAGTTGCAAAAATTTGATAAGGCGGCGGATGAGTTGACGCGCTTGCTGGAATTAAAAACCGATCCGGAGTTCAAGCGCCAAGGAGTATTACAAACAGCGACCCTTTATGAGAAGGCGGGCAAGACCGATAAATGGCTGGCGGCGACCAAACGATATGTGGCGCTTTATCCAAACCCGTTTGACATCGCGATCGAAGCACGTCAGAAATTAGCTGATTATTACGGCAAAACGGAACAGAAGGAGGATCGCCAATACTGGCTACGTGAAATAGTCAAGACCGACCAGCAGGCGGGGAGTGCCCGCACAGATCAGTCGCGCGTACTGGCCGCAAAGGCGACTTACGAATTTGCACAACCCACGTTCGATGCCTATCGGGATGTGCGGCTGGTTGAGCCACTGAAGGTGAATCTGAAAAAGAAAAAGGAAAAAATGCAAGTGGCGCTGAATGCCTATAAAAATGCAGCGGACTACGGTGTCGCCGATGTCACGACCGCGTCAACGTTTCAGATTGGCGAAATATATCGCGACCTGGCCAAACAGCTGATTGACTCTCAACGACCATCGGGCCTGTCGCCCGAAGAGCTGGAACAATATGGTATGTTGCTTGAGGAACAAGCATTTCCGTTTGAGGAAAAAGCCATCGAAATACACGAGACCAACGTCAAGCGAGTCAGCGACGGACTTTACGATCAATGGGTGCGCAACAGCTTCAGTGTGCTGACAAAGCTGCTGCCCGTCCGCTATGCCAAAGCTGAGCGCGTCGAAATGGTTGCTAATGTCACTCCGTAACGGACTGTGGATGGCCGGTGTGGCGATGGCGTTGAGCGTGCTCAGTGGTTGCAGCACGACCGATGTCATTCCCGATGCGCGTAAGCCTGACGCTCCAAAACCTGCGGTCATTACACCCCCGCCGGTTGTGGTGCCAAACGCACCGACGGCGCCCGCGACGGTACCCAAGGCTGGGTTGTCGCTGGATGCACAATCCCAAAAAAGTTATCAAGCTGCGCTGGCCGCGATGCAAAATAATCAGGATGCCAACGCGGAGGCTTTGTTAAATGCCGTCGTCAAAGCTCGTCCTGAATTTGTCGAGGCCCGCACTAATCTGGGGATTGTCGAGTTTCGTTTAGGACGTTTTGCGCGGGCCGAAGAAGAGTTGAAGCGAGTGATCGCCGATGATCCAAATAATACGGTGGCATACAACTATCTCGGATTGATTTACCGCACTAACGGGCAATTTCCGCAGTCCAAGATGATGTATCTGCAAGCCTTGAGCATCAATGCCAATTACGCCAACGCACAATTGAACTTGGGCATCCTTTACGATCTCTATTTGCGTGATTTGCCTAACGCGTTGGAGAGTTACCAGCGTTATCAAAAAATGCTGCCACAAGAAGACAAAGATGTGGCCAAGTGGATCGCTGATTTAAAACGTCGCATCGAGACCGGCAAGTAAACGCCTAGAGGAGTGTGTCCCATGAATATTATGCGTTTAGCAGCAGTAAGTTTGAGTGTGTTAATGCAAACCGCGATTGCAGCCGATGCACCAGTGGAAATGGAAGGCACCACCATCCGCGGCGCAAGCGAACTGCCCAAAGTGTTGTACATCGTTCCGTGGAAAAAGGCCGATATGGGTGACTTGTCGATCCAGCCGACGGACGATATTTTTAACGAGGAATTGGCGCCGCTGGACCGCGATATCTTTCGGCGTCAGGTGATGTTTTACGATCAATTGCAGAAAGACGCGAGTGTCGATCCGAGCGTCAAGAAGAAATAGTTCGCGCGAATTCGTCTGAATCTTTTGAGGAGGAGTTATGGATTTATTGTCGTATTCGATCAAGTTTTTTCAGGAAGGCGGGTTGGTGATGTACCCGATCATGTTGATTCTTGCGTTTGGCATCGGCATTGCGATTGAGCGTTATGTGTTGCTCAGCTTGTCGAAGCGCAACAATACCAAAATGTGGGATCAGCTCATGCCGCTTGTCAAGAACGGCGATTATCAGCAAGCCATGACCTTGAGCAACCGTTCCAAGTCCGACATCAGCAAGGTGTTGATGTACGGATTGTCGCGCATCAAAGGCGCCCGTCGTCGCGAAGATATTGAGACGGCGATGGAAGAAGGTTTGATGGAAATTACACCGCGTCTGGAAAAGCGCACGCATTATTTGTCCATGTTCGCCAACATTGCCACCTTGCTCGGGTTGCTGGGTACCGTTTCCGGTTTGATCGCGGCGTTCACCGCCGTTGCACAGGCCAACCCGTCCGAGAAAGCCGAGCTGCTTTCCGCCAGTATTTCCATCGCCATGAACGCCACCGCATTCGGGTTGATCACCGCGATCCCGTTGTTATTTGCCTACACCGTGCTGCAAACCAAAACCACCGAGCTGGTCGACAGCCTGGAAATGGCCTCAGTGAAATTCACCAACATGATCATGGAACGCGCAACGGTGAGTGGTACGCACTGATGTCGCTGCGTCGTCGTCGCCACGGCAAGTACAAGCGTGAGACTGAGCTCAACATCATCGCGTTTTTGAACATCATGGTGATCTTGATTCCGTTTCTGCTGGTCACGGCGGTGTTCTCACGCACTAATATTTTGGAGCTGAACATCCCGTCAGCAGGCCCGGCTAACTTGCCGCTTGATGCGAAAGCCGACATGCAGCTGGTGGTTACGTTACGGCGCACCGGTATTGATATCGGTGACACTGTGGGTGGGTTGATTAAACAACTGCCCAAGTCCAATAAGGGCTACGACTTTCGGCAACTGTCTAAAATCCTCGCTCAAGTCAAGCTCCGCTTCCCCGAAAAAAAGAATGCAGCAATTCTCGTTGAGCCCGATATATCGTATGAATTTCTGGTCCTGACCATGGACGCAGTGCGTTCTTACGAACAGGTGGTGGGAACGACACTCGAGCGTGCGGAGTTGTTTCCCGAAATTTCCATCGGCGATGCGCCGAGCGCGGAGTAGAGGAGAAAGGTTATGAAGACTTCTCGACGCGTGCTGCGCATGGAGCGCCACCATAAACGCAATAAACATCATGTCGGTTTAAACATCGTGGCGCTGATGGATATCTTCACGCTGCTGGTGTTTTTTCTGCTGGTCAATGTTTCGTCTGACGTGACCTTGCCCAGCGCCAAGTCCATCAAGTTGCCGGAGTCGGTGGCCGAGAACAAACCTAAAGAAACGCTGATTCTTATCGTCGGCGACAAAGACATTGTGCTGGGTGGACGCAAGGTTGCCGACGTGGCGAGTGTTATCAGTTCAAAATCCGAACTCATTGTAGCGTTAAAAAATGAACTGGAATTGCAGGCGCGCATGTTGGTGCGCAAGACCAATCCCGATGGCACGCCGGTGAATGGTGAGATCACCATCATGGGCGACAAAGAAATCCCGTATCGCTTGTTGAAGAAAATCATGGTGACCTGCACGCAGGCGCAGTACGGCAATATCAAGCTGGCTGTGACGCAGAAAAGCGAATCCAAGGGCAAGGGGTAATAGTGTCGTGACCGGGTACTACCACTCAAGTGTTCTGCCGTGGACGTTTGTTCCTGAAGAGGAACGTATCTTCCGTCGCGTGATGCAGGTTGCGCTGGTCATTTATTTGGTCGTTGTCGTCGCTGCCTCTGTGATCTCGATACCCAAGCCAGAACGTTCCACTGCGCAGCCGTTGCCGCCGCAACTTGCCAAGTTGATCCTCGAGCGCGAAAAGCCCAAACCCAAGCCTCCGGAAATTAAAGAAGAAAAAAAGCCCGAGCAGAAGAAAGAGCCTGAAAAGCCCAAGCCGGAAGAAAAAAAGAAGCCTGAGAAAAAAGTAGAAGAGAAGAAGCCGGAGCCGGTAAAAGAGAACGTTCCGCCCCCTCCGCCGAAAGTGGACCTGGAAGCGGCACGCAAAAAGGCGGCTAAATCCGGCTTGCTGGCGCTGTCCGACGATTTAGCTGATTTACGTGAAGCGCCGACCGTCAATTTGAATAAGAGCATTTCCGTAACCAAAAATGTCACGGTCGCGAAGGAGTCAACATCAGCGCCCCAAGTGTTGACGCAAGCGCGGGGTGGCAGCGGTGGTGTGGATACGCGCGCCTTGACCTCGGGCATCGCCAGTCGACGTGTCGGGGGCGGTGATTTGCAAGGGCGCGCAACGGAACAAGTGGACAGCCCGGTTGAAGCGCAGGCAAAGCTGGAGGCCAAATCACCAAATAAGGCTAACCGCGTGTTGCCGCGCAGTGAAGAAGAAATCCAGCTTATTTTCCAGCGCTACAAGGGTGCGATCACGCAAATGTATCAACGTGCGCGGCGCGAAGATCCGACCTTGAAAGGAAAGGTGGTCTTCGAAATCACGATTGAACCGTCCGGTGCGGTCAGCGCGTGTAAAGTATTGTCGAGTGAAATGAACGCGCCGGATTTGTTGGGCAAGGTGGTGGCGAGAATCAAGACCATCAGCTTTGGCGCAAAAGACGTGCCCGCAATGACGATTAATTTCCCGTTTGAATTTATTCCTACCGACTGATGCTTGAATCCAATCAGGCTAAAACGTCAAGCAAGGTACCTAAAGTATCTCCGGCAGTTTTCACCACTTTGGCGGATGCTGCCACTTGCAATTTGTCGATCACCAGGTTGGTAAGAGGTTTAGCGAGGTCAGCGGAGGCTTCGTTCTTTAATTGCCTGGCGCTGGCGATTTCGGCAGCATCGCGGTTCAAGCCATCGAGCCCTTTTTGAATTCCCATCACGCCGCTGCTTAATGCAGGAATACCGCTCATCGGGATCACCTTTGGTTGACTGTACATCTCTTGGTCGTCCACAGATCGGATTTTCTTTAACCGGGTATAAACATTTTTCCGTAAGAGCTAACTGCTTGTTGCATCGGGTGTAGTAACAGGCGCGCCAGATTGTCCTCGTTAAGTACGTCGGGCGTTGCTCCGTGCAGCGTGATGCCGTCGCCAAACAATAGCAGAACATGATCACAAAAACGCGCCGCGAGATTCACGTCGTGGAGCGTGGCAACCAGTGCTTTGCCGTTGTTCAGCACGTTATTGCGCAACAACTCGAAGGTGCGGATCTGGTGATGCACATCCAGATGATTGGTGGGTTCGTCGAGCAGGTACAGGGGCGGGTCTTGAGTTAATAGTGTTGCAAGGTGCGCGCGGCGCCGTTCGCCGCCCGATAATGTGTTGAGATCGCGTTGTTCCAGCGCAGCAATCTCCAGTGACTCAAGCGCGTGGCGCGCGCGTCGCAGGTCGTCAGCAGTTTCCCATTGCCAGGGACTTAAATACGGGTGTCGGCCCATCAGGGCCGTGCTCAGCACATCGCTCGCAAAAATACCAGCGTAGTCCTGCAGCAGCACGCCCACCTGTTGAGCAATGGCGCGCCGAGTTAATGTCGACAATGGACGCCCGTCCAATTCAATAGTGCCGCGCGTCGGCGCATACAACCCGGCAAGTGTGTGCAGCAAAGTGCTTTTGCCAACACCATTGCGGCCCAAGATCGCCCAACACTCGCCGGGCTGTATCCGCAAATTCAGCGCATCGCAGACGCGGGTGTCAGCAATGGTGACAACCAGTTCGCGACTTTCGAGCAACGCGGCGGCGCTCATGTCGGATTACGGCGCAGCAAGTAGAGAAACAGCGGAATGCCCAGCAAGGCGGTGATGACACCAACCGGCAATTGCAGCGGCGCAACGATACTGCGTGCGATGGTATCGGCGACAACTAGCAGGTTTCCTCCCAATAACACTGCCGCAATGAGCAAGTAGCGATGATCATTGCCTGTCAACATGCGCGCTAAATGCGGCGCAACCAAGCCGACAAAACCCACGCTGCCCACCGCGGTGACAGCCAATGCAGCGAGCAGCGAGGTGAGTAAATAAATGACAACACGCAGCCGATCAGTGCGCACCCCCAGCGCAGCGGCTTGCACGTCCCCATGCGCAAGCACATTCAGGTCGCGCGCGTTCAGCAGCGCCAGCACCAGGCCGACGATCAGCGCAGTCCATTCCACGTGCACGGATTCCAGATACGAAAAATCCCCCATCAGCCAAAACAGCATGCTGCGTAAATGGGTGTCGGGTGCCAGTGCGAGAATCAAGCTGATCAATGCACCCCAGCCGGTGGCCAACACCACACCGGTAAGCAGCAGCCGTACCGGTGACCATGCACCGCGCCCGCGCGCCACAGCAAACACCAACAACATCGCGCACAACGCGCCGCCGAACGCCATGCCGCGTAACAGCAACCCGCCGAAACCTATCCATAATCCAATCAACGCAGCGCAGGCCGCACCTCCGGAAACACCTAGAATATAAGGGTCGGCGAGCGGATTGCGCACTAACACCTGCATGAGCGCTCCGGCCAAGGCCAGACAACCGCCAATCGCAAACGCACCCAGCACGCGTGGGAGGCGCAGCTCGACAATAGGCGATGAGTCCGTTGGGCTGAGCGATAAGGCGTGCATTAAATCGGCGAGACTCACCGGTACGGCTCCGATCAGCAGGCTGCCAAACAACAATGCGGGCGTAATTAAAATTAATGTCGCGACCGTAGACATTGCGTGGCGTGACATTTAAAGCGCAAACTCCGGAATGCGCGGCAGCGGGGTTACGCCGCGCAGGCTCAGCATAGGCCAGCCTTTCATTTCGGCATGTTGCGTGAGCGTGTCATCAGCGTCGACGGCCACCGGGTGAGTGACCAATTCCAGTAACGGCAAGTCATTGTGCGAGTCGCTGTAAAACCAACTGCGCGCCAGATTTTTTTGATGCTGGGTTAGCCACTGTTGCAAGCGAGTAACTTTACCTTCACGAAAACTGGGCGTGCCCGCGACCGCACCGGTAAAGCGCCCGAGCTTGAACTCAGGATCGGTGGCGATCAGATCGTCAACGCGCAGCTCGGCGGCGATAGGTTCGGTAATGAAATGATTGGTGGCGGTGATGATGAGCAAGTAGTGGCCCGCATCACGGTGCACACGCAGCAAGGTACGACTGGCCGGAGTGATCAGCGGTAAAATTTTGCTGCGCATAAATTGCTGGCGCAAAGCCAGCAGGCGGTCAAGATCGTGGTCGGCCAGCGGGCGCAAACTGAAGCGCAGAAACTCATGAATATCCAGCGTTCCAGCGCGATATTCCTGATAAAAACGCTCGTTCTCGCGCTCGTATGCGTCACGCTCCACCAGCCCCTGTTCAATCAGGAACTGGCCCCACAGGTAGTCGCTGTCACCGGACAGCAAGGTATTGTCCAAATCAAAAATCGCTAGGTTCAAGTGCCGGGTCTCATATTGGTGGGTATCTCACTACATTCGCCACTATTCTTTACTGCGCGCAATGGGTTAAGGTGTCATATCGGCCGCGCGCTCAATCGGTTTGCCCCGCGCGCGCAGGTTGTGGAAAAATCATAAAGACTATTGGCCTTTTACTAAAGCTTAAAGCGTAAACATTGTGATCGACGAAGACGGCTTCAGACTCAACGTAGGCATCATCCTGTGCAACCGGGACGGGCGGCTATTTTGGGCGCGTCGAGTGGGGCGCAATGTCTGGCAATTTCCGCAGGGCGGTATCAAGCCCAATGAAACTCCCGAGCAAGCCGTGATTCGCGAGTTACGGGAAGAAACCGGATTATCCGCCGCGCATGTACAAATCGTTGGATGCACACAAGACTGGTTACGTTATCGTTTGCCGAGTCGTTTGATACGTCGCGACGCGGTACCGGTCTGCATCGGGCAAAAGCAACGCTGGTATGCCTTGCGTCTGCTCGACAGCGACGAGCATGTGCGATTCGATGTGACCGATACCCCGGAGTTCGATTATTGGAAATGGGTAGATTATTGGTACCCGCTCAAAGAAGTCGTTTCGTTCAAGCGCAAAGTGTACGAATGCGCGATGCAGGAGTTGCAACCTTTACTATGCCCAAGCGCGGATGCCCGCCGGGTTTCTCACCCACCACAAGCGTTGGGGGTTCGTAACAAATAGCCCAGTAACCCTACCGTCAGACTGTCTGGTACGTCATGCTCGATATCCTGCGCCGCATCGTTCAAGAAGTGAGTGCCGCCCGTGACCTCACGCAAGCCTTGACCATCATCGTGCGCCGGGTGCGCGACGCCATGGATGCCGACGTCTGCTCCGTTTACCTCACCGATTTCGAAGAACAAAGTTACGTACTGATGGCCACTGAAGGACTCAATCCCGAGTCGGTTGGAACGGTACGCCTGCGCTTTTCAGAAGGACTGGTCGGCGTCGTCGGTATGCGCGAAGAGCCGATCAATATCGACGACGCAACCGAAGATCCGCATTACCGCTATTTTCCGCAGACCGGTGAGGAACATTACCCGGCGTTTTTAGGCGTGCCGATTGTTCATAGCCGCAAAGTGCTGGGTGTGCTGGTCGTGCAGCGGCGCGCCGCGCAGAAATTTACCGAAGACGGCGAGGCGTTGTTGGTGACGGTAGCGGCGCAACTTGCGGGAGCCATCGCACATGCCGAAGCCAGCGGCGGCGTGAGTGGCTTGATCAGCGGACGGTTGCATTACTCGACTCCGCTCGCCGGTTTGCCCGGGGCGCCAGGTGTTGCCATTGGCACCGCAGTGGTGGTGTATGCCCCCGCCGATCTCGATGCCGTGCCGGATCGGCAAGTGGAAGACTTCGCTGCGGAAGAGGCGGTATTCCTCGCTGCGATCGAAGCGGTGCGCGTGGATATCAGCGCGCTGGTGCAACGCATGACCGACGTGTTGCCCGCCGAAGATCGCGCATTATTCGACGCCTACCTGCTGATGCTCGGCAGCGACAGCTTGTTGAACAACACGCAACAACGCATTCGTACCGGGCAGTGGGCATCGGCAGCATTGCGCGACACCATCAACGAACATGTGCGCGTATTTGACAATATGGAAGATCCCTATCTACGTGAGCGTGCCGAAGACGTACGCGATTTGGGTCGACGCATTTTGATGCACATGCAACGCGGCACGCGCGGCCGTTTCAAATATCCGGACGACACCATCCTGGTGGGTGATGTCATCACCGCCTCGGTGCTGGCCGAAGTGCCGCCGGAATGCCTGAAGGGCGTAGTGAGCACGCGTGGCTCGACCACCTCGCATGTGGCGATTTTGGCGCATGCGCTGAATATTCCGGCGGTGATGGGTGCGGCCGATTTGCCGGTGGGCCAAGTCGATGGCAAAAATGTCATCGTCGACGGCTATCGTGGTCGGGTGTTTGTATCGCCCGCAAAAAATATTTTGGACGAATACGCCCGGGTGGTGCGCGAGCAGGCGGTGCTATCCGCTGAGCTGCTTACCTTGCGCGACCTGCCTGCAGAAACCACGGACGGCGTGCGACTGCCGCTTTATGTCAACACCGGGTTGCTCGCGGATATCAACTCGGCGCGCAGCATTGGTGCGGAAGGCGTGGGCCTGTACCGCACCGAATTTCCATTCATGATCCGCGAACGCTTTCCCAGCGAAGAAGAACAGCGTCAGGTGTACCGCAACATGCTGGAAGCGGTCGCGCCCAAAACCGTCATCATGCGCACCCTTGACATCGGCGGCGACAAAGCCCTGCCGTACTTTCCAATCAAAGAAGACAACCCGTTTTTGGGTTGGCGCGGCATGCGCATCACGCTTGATCACCCCGAGATATTTCTAGTACAACTGCGCGCGATGTTGCGCGCCAACTCCGGCTTGAACAACATGAAGTTGTTGCTGCCGATGATCACTAACGTAGCGGAGGTTGACGAAGCGATGCGGCTGCTGCGCCGCGCTCACCACGAGTTGATGGACGGCGATGAAAGTATCGTCATGCCGCAGGTCGGGGTGATGATTGAAGTGCCGTCGGCGGTGTATCAAACCGCCTTGCTGGCGCAGCGCGTGGATTTCATTTCGGTCGGCACCAATGACCTCACGCAATATCTGCTGGCGGTGGATCGTAATAATCCGCGCGTTGCGAATTTGTTCGATGCACTGCATCCGGCAGTGTTGCGCGCCTTGGTTTATATCGTTGATCAAGCGCATGCGCAGGGCAAGCCGGTCAGCATTTGCGGCGAAATTGGCGGCGACCCGCTCGCCGCTTTGTTAATGGTGGGGATGGGTGTTGACAGTTTGAGCATGAATGTCGCAAGCCTGCTGCGCGTGAAATCTGTGATTCGTGCGTTCAGCGCTGAATACGCCCGCGAGTTGTTGCAACACGCACTTGATATGGAAAATCCGCACATGATCCGGCGCCTGCTGACCGACGCATTGCAACGGCAGGGATTGGGTGCGCTGGTACAGTCTGGCGTACGTTAATCCAGAGCCGCGTGTTCGGTGCCGAGTACAATCTGCTGCGAAGCTTATTGATCCGGCCCGATGAAGCTTGAAGTCAACATGTGACTTTAAAATTGTTCAGCAGCGTAAACGAAGTATCCCTTCCCCCTGCAAGGGGGAAGGTGAGGATGGGGGTGATTGAAAATACGGTGTGCTTGCACACCTCCATCCCAACCTTTCCCCCTTGCAGGGGGAAGGGGCTCTCGGATGAGAGTGCCAAACAATAACGTTCGATCAAGAACAAATCGTACCTACAACTTCAAACTTCATCAGACCGGATCAATAGTTCATTGAAGTTGAGCAGGCGTGATGAGTATAGAATGCCGCTTGCGATTCAACACGCGAGAGATCTCCATGACGCTTCCCGATGTGCTCGGCATGATCGCCGGAACGCTGACCACCATCGCGTTTGTTCCCCAAGTAGTCAAAACCTGGCGCAGCAAATCGACGCACGATATTTCCTACGGCATGTTCATCTTGTTCAGTGTCGGGTTGATCTTGTGGCTGACCTACGGAATTGTAATCGGCGCGTGGCCGATCATCATTTCAAACACGGTCACGCTGGCGTTGGCGCTGGTGATTTTAGGGCTGAAATTTCGCTACAAATAAAAAAATCGGGGCGCCGACTGCTCGCCCCAAGGGGAGGGTGTGGGTCCTTTGGGGAAAGGAAACCACGGCTACATTCCCGGGGGAGGAAACGTAACGCGAATGGTTTTGCACGGGTTATGCCAGCGAGCGATTTTGTCGCGAAACCCTGCAATAACGCGGGACTTCAGCAATTCGCAGTGACACGAAAACAAACTATTGACGCACTAATGTCAGCGCTCTGGCGCGCGCATGCTCCACTTTGTCGCGTTACTCTCCGGCAATGGTCATACGCTCGATCAGCAATGAACCGGTGCGCAGGTTTTTGCGCAGGTCGATGTCATTCGCAATCGCAACGATGTTCTGAAACATGGTTTTGAGATTACCGGCGATAGTGATTTCTTCCACTGGATATTGGATCTCACCACGCTCCACCCAAAAGCCGCTGGCACCGCGCGAGTAATCGCCGTTGGTCAGGTTCACACCGTGACCGAGCAGCTCGGTCACCAACAGCCCAGTGTCCATCTGGCGCAACAGCGCTGCTAAATCTTGATCGCCGTGCGATACGACCAAGTTGTGTGTGCCCCCGGCATTGCCGGTAGTCTGCATGCCGAGTTTGCGTGCCGCATAACTGTCAAGCACGTAACTCTTTACCACGCCGTCGCGCACCAGGTCGTGGGCGTGGGTGGCCACGCCTTCATTGTCGAACGGCGAACTGGCCAGGCCTTTTTTGACATGCGGATCTTCGCGCAGCGAAAGCCAGGTGGGGAATACTTGCGTGCCGAGGCTGTCTAGTAAAAATGTCGACTTGCGGTACAAGTTACCGCCGCGTATCGCAGACACGAAACTACCCAGCACACTGCCCGCGACATCGGCGTCGAAAATCACTGGTGCCTGCCGGGTGGTCAAGCGCCGACCGTTCAGGCGGCGCAAAGTGCGTTGCGCGGCAATCGTACCGATGGCCGCAGCGTCTTGCATGTCGCCCGCATCGCGCGCGCTGCTGTACCAGTAATCGCGCTGCATGACGTCGCCGTCCTGACCAATCACGCAGCAACTCACGCTGTGGCGCGTGGTCGGGTAGGCACCGACAAAGCCGTGACTGTTGGCATACACGCGCGCGCCTTGCTGGCTCGACACCGTGGCGCCTTCGGAATTGGTAATGCGCTTGTCGACGGCGCGCGCCGCGTCTTCACAACTGCGCGCCAGCACGATGGCTTGGTCCGCGTCGATATTCCACGGGAAAAACAGATCCAGATCGGGAATGTTGCGCGCCATCAGGTTTGCATCAGCGAGACCCGAGCAATCGTCTTCCGCCGTATATTTCGCAATCGCACAGGCGGCCGCTACGGTTTCTTTCACCGCTGCGATTTCGAAATCAGTGGTGCTGGCCGAGCCCTTGCGCTGACCAAAATAAACCGTCACGCCCAGACCCTTGTCGCGGTTGTATTCAACCGTTTCGACTTCGCCCATGCGCACCGTAACGTTGAGCCCAGACCCCATGCTCACCGCCGCCTCCGCCGCGCTGGCGCCTTGTGCGCGCGCTTCGTCGAGCAGGTTGTGCACCAGTTTTTGGATGGATTGCAAATCGGTGTCGTCACGCTTGGTCATGCGATGTGTCCTAATGTGGTGTAGTGCGGTGGGAATTATATTTGCGGTACGCCATGATGGCTTGATCGGAGTGTTCCTCCCCCTGCAGGGGGAAGGGCAGGATGGGGGGGATTGAAAAGATGGTGTGCTTGCACACCCCCATCCCAGCCTTCCCCCTTGCAGGGGGAAGGAGTTTTGTGCGCGGTGCCTCGATGCGAACAATGACCCATTTTTAAGCTCCGTTGATCCGGCCACAGACTACTTGATCCAGCTCACTACTTCACCCGCATACCCGGCTGTGCGCCGTTGTCGGGTGACAGTATCCAGAGTTCTTTGCCGCCGGGGCCTGCGGCCAGCACCATGCCTTCTGACAGGCCGAATTTCATTTTGCGTGGCGCGAGATTGGCGACCACCACGGTATAACGGCCTTCCAGATTTTTCGGTTCGTACGCGCTGCGAATGCCGGCAAAAATATTGCGTTGCTCGCCACCGATATCGACCGTGAGTTGCAGCAATTTGTCCGCGCCTTCCACGTAAGCGGCTTTGACGATGCGGGCAATGCGCAGGTCGACTTTGTTGAAATCGTCGATGCTGATTTCAGGTTTGATGGCTTCATGTGCACTGTTCGCACGCGTGGCCGGAGCAGGTGCCGGTTGTAGGCTTTCTTTCGCTGCATCTAGCATTGCCGAAATTTGCTTAGGATCAATACGCGCCGCCAAATGCCGATACGCATTCACGCGGTGATTCGTTAACACGGTTTTGGCATCGGCCCAGGTGAGCGGAGTGATGTTCAAAAATTGCTCAGCTTGATGTGCCAGCTTCGGCAGCACCGGCTTTATATACAGCGTAAGCAGGCGAAATAGATTCAGGCTGGTGGTGCATACCTGATGCAGATGCGCGCGTTGCTCGGGATTTTTCGCTAGCGACCATGGCTTGTGAGTGTCGACAAATTCGTTGGCCTGATCGGCAAGCAACATCACTTGGCGCATCGCTTCAGCGAATTCACGTTCTTCGTAAAGTTTGGCAATGGCGCTCGCCGCCGCTTGCGCCTGCTGCATCAACTCCGGCTGTGCAAGTTCGTCAGCCAGTTGGCCGTCGAATTGCTGGGCGATAAAGCTGGCCGAACGGGACGCGATGTTGACATATTTTCCAACCAGATTGCTGTTGATGCGCGCGCTGAAATCGTCCATGTTCAAGTCGATATCATCGACACCGGGCCCCAGTTTGGCGGCGAAGTAATAACGCAAATATTCCGGGTTGAGGTGGTCGAGATAGGCGC
>JANMQQ010000415.1:0-3002 GCA_031370545.1 Gammaproteobacteria bacterium | reverse complement strand
CTCCAGCGCGCTCGTTAACCAGCCGCTGTGCTTCTTCCAATGCCGTATCGGTACTTTCCAACCGTGCATGTAACTGCCGATTCTCCTCGTTGCGCTCATGCGCAAGACGCTGAACGTCTTCAAGCGCTGCAGCGGTCTTGACAAACTCTCCAGCGCGCTCGTTAACCAGCCGCTGTGCTTCTTCCAATGCCGTATCGGTACTTTCCAACCGTGCATGTAACTGCCGATTCTCCTCGTTGCGCTCATGCGCAAGACGCTGCGCCTCTTCAAGCGCAGCAGCCGTCGTAGCGACTTGGCCTGATAAACGATGGATTTCTCCTTCGCGAACAAGCGCCAGCTGCTGTACCTCAGATAAAACAAGCTGCAACTGATCACTTTTCTTGATCAAAGCGCCCCTTGCATCTACTAACACGCTCCCAAAGTACTTATTGGCTCGTTCAAACTCATTCAATATTTCGCTGAGCCTGTCGTGGCCCTCGACGCGACCATTTGCAGCGCTCTCAAACCAACGATAGCTTTCCTTTACCCATTCGATATTTTCGTGTTTATCCAAGTCCGCTATATTTGCTTGATGGTGTTTCAACTGCGGAGATAGAAATTGATTAACCTTTGTACTTGGACGCAATGGCAACTTGATATTTAAGTCTTTCTCAATCTTAGTTATTACCTTTCGCCAATCTTTTAGCAAAAAATCATAGCTAACAAAACTTCGCACCCATCGCCTTGCGTCTCTTTCGGCAATCAGCTGATGCGAAAGCCACATCGCAAAAGATTTCTGCAAACTAAAACCATTTCGAACTCGAAGAGACTCCGCAACTTCTAACGGATTCCGCGTGGTAAGAATGGCGACGGGGGTGGCACCGATGTCTTTCAGAACACAATCCCAAAGTGGAACCAACCGGCATATTCTAGGATCCTTGACTATTGAAAGTGCCGCGTCTCCATATTGCTCCAGCAGAGTTTCGCCTAACCTTTTTCTATATCGCCGACCAAGCTTCGATCGAATCCAACCCGATCCAAAATCCACAACGTCATCCCAAGACGAGCCAAGCTCAGCAAGCAACTCCTCATGAATCGATACAATTTCCGGGTTTTCCCAAAACCCTCGTTCGTTGTCAGGGGCACCCGGCATAAGGTGTTTGGACAATTCGGCGCCACACAGGCCAAGCACTCTCGCTAACGCGCTCGTACCGCTACGGTGCATACCAAGAACAACAAGCATACTTCGTTTCATTCGGTCGACTCGAACAGAATATCTGACAGCGATTCAACATATCGATCCGCTTGCTTCAGCACGCCCTGCACTGTTATTGCTCGGTACAAGCAGTGGACGCTGCGTGGCCGACTATTGCCCTTGACCGCTTCGGAGTCAGCTGCCACTGCAGGTGAGTGCTCGCCGACCGCAACAACATCACGGTATTCCGATTGCCTCAATACCAGTGTATGCCCAGCCCCTACTTCAATATTTCGTCCACCGCTCGAATAGTAGAGTCGACCAAAATCCCATGCGTCGTACACGGCGGGCTGGTACTTGCCCTTCTTGGACATGTTACGTATGCGCTATTTTAGTGGCGGTATTTTCAAAGATTACTTGCGGCCGAGAGGTGCTACGCAAATCCACTAAACCTGTCGCAGTAAGATCAACAACCGGCTTAACTCGAAACATCAACACATCCAACACCCGATGAATGTATTTCGCTTCGCCATCATCGAAAGCCAATACCCCCGCATTTCCGAAATAGGTGCCGGGCGTTAACAAATTTTCGAACTCGAACGACACACGTGCTCTGCATCCTACATTTAAGTATTCAATGCACTTGTCTTCGGGGTGTGACGCTTGCCCCGTGACTTCAAAACCTGAGATTGTTTTTAGTAACATTCCAAACCGCACGCCAAAGCACATCCTGTCAAAATCCACGGTATAACAGTATCTATATCGATGCCGATGAACTAAGACATTCACACGGCGGCCATCCAAGTCTTCTATTCGCACATCCGAAATGCGTGCACCCAGGCTTGCATATTCGATCGTCGATGCCGGGCACAAGCCTTCGTCATAATATGCTGCGTCCTCAATGGCGCGAAGCACTGAAACTGCTTCCGTTGGCAACTCGGTGATCGCGGGATCGACTTCAATCTCTCTACCATCCAATGCGCGGACTTCTTCGCGAATTTCGGCGATACGATCCGGTGGTGCGTAAATCAATTTTTGATACAGCGCCACCACGCGTTTTGGCACACCAGTGAATAGCCTCTCACCGCTGTCGATCAATACCGCGCGATCGCAAAGCTCCACAACCGTCCCTGCGGAATGGGACACAAACAGAATTGTGCCGCCGCGTTCCTTAATCTGAGCAATCCGGGCGAAACATTTTCGCTGAAATGCTTCGTCGCCCACCGACAGCGCTTCGTCCACGATGAGGATATCCGGGTCTACGTTTATTGCGACCGCAAACGCAAGCCGCGCGGACATGCCGCTGGAGTATGTTTTGACCGGTTGATCGATGAACGAGCCGATGTCAGCAAACGCGGCGATGCTGTCATAACGACGTTCGATTTCTTCTCGCGTCAAACCCAGAATCGAGGCGTTCATAAAAACATTTTCGCGGCCGGTAAACTCGGGGCTGAACCCCGCGCCCAGTTCCAACAGCGCAGCAATGCGCCCGTTCACCGTAAGCTCGCCCGCAGTGGGTGCGAGCGTCCCGCAGATGATCTGCAATAGCGTGGATTTACCCGACCCGTTTCTCCCCACGATGCCGATCGTTTCGCCACGATGCACATCAAGGTCGATATTTCTGACCGCCCAAAACTCCTGATAATATTTACGCCGACCGAATGACAACATCTGCTTCAAGCGGTCTTCCGGCCGTTTGAATATTGCGTAACACTTGCTCAGTCCGCGTGCGCGAATCGCAACTTCAGATTACATCAGCGAATCCTCGACGCGTCATCTGAAACCACATCAGCCCGCCGTAAGCGACTGTGGCGGCTACCAGCGTATA
>JANMQQ010000385.1:0-2951 GCA_031370545.1 Gammaproteobacteria bacterium | reverse complement strand
GCAACGGCGAAGCCGATGATGAACAACCCCACAATGAAGTAATGTCTGTCAGTTTCCATGGCTTATTTTCCTTGCTGTCATTGCGCCTTCCGCGCGCGGTCCGTGAAAAAAATCGTGAATCCACGGATGGTCGGATTTCATCAGATTGTCCGCCGTGTCGACGGTGACATTCCTGTCAACCAGCACAGCGATTCGGCCGCAGATGGTAAACAGGGTTGTGAGATCGTGCGTGACGATAACCACGGTAATGCCGAGACTATGGTTGAGCTGCTGGATTAACGCGTCGATACCACTCGCAGCGATCGGGTCGAGATCGGAGGTGGGTTCGTCGAGAAAAAGAATTTTCGGGTCGAGCGCGAGTGCCCGCGCGAACGCGGCGCGCTTCACCATACCGCCCGAAAGCGCTGCGGGAAACTTGATGCCGCTGTCTGCCGGCATTCCGGCAAGTGCTAACTTCATCGCAGCGATCTGCTCTTGCTCCTTGTCCGGCAGCGCCGTATGTTCGCGCATCGGCAGCATGATGTTCTGCGCGACCGACAGCGAGGAAAACAATGCGCCTTGCTGAAACAGCACGCCGATGAGAGCAGCCTTTTCCGCCGCACCAAGGGATTGAACCGGCTTGCCGTTGAGGAGAACTTCGCCGGCATCCGGCTGGCGTAGGCCAATGAGTGTTTTGAGCAACACCGATTTTCCTGACCCCGATCCACCGGCGATGCCGATGATTTCGCCGCGCATGATTTCGAGGCTGAGCTTGTCGTGTATTACCTGCTGACCAAACCGGTTGACGATATCTCGCGCTGAAACAATCGGTTCGGCCTGCACCGTGGCTGGGGTGGTCATAGGCCAATCTTTTCAAACAGGATGGAGAACAATGCATCAAGTGCGAAGACCAGGAAAATCGATTTCACCACGGCGCGCGTGGTTTCCCGGCCGACACTCTCGGCCGACCCGCTCACCCTGAGCCCGTGCATGCAGCCGACGATGGCAATGAAGAAAGCGAAGATCGGCGCTTTAAACAGGCCGACGAAGAGATCGCTGCCGTCGACGACGTGCCGCACGCGCATCAGGTATTGCAGCGGCGATACATCGAGCAGAAATTGGGAAATTGCGGCGCCGCCGACCAGGCCCATGATGTCGGCGAAGAACGTGAGCAGCGGTAGGGTGATGACCAGTGCGATCACGCGCGGCACCACCAGCACCTGCATGGGCTCGATGCCCATCACTTTGAGCGCGTCGACTTCCTCTCGCGTCTGCATGACGCCGATTTCGGCGGTGAAGGCGGAGCCCGAGCGGCCGGCCACCATGATGGCCGTGATCAGCACGCCCATTTCGCGCAATACCGACACCGCCACCAGGTTGATGGTGAAGTCCTCGCCGCCATAGGGGCGCAGCTGAGCCACACCCTGGTAGCCGATAACGATCGCGATCATGACGGCCATCAGGCCGATGATGGGCAGCGCATGAATGCCGGTTTCCGTGATATGCCGCGCTATCGAGGCTGGGCGCAGGTCGGCCGGGTGCAGCAAGGCGTTTACAGTCCAGCTTGCCGCACGGCCGGTGAAGGTGATGATGTCGAGCGCCTCGTGTCTGACATCGCGTGCACCTTTGCCGAGCTGGATGATGCTCTGACGCCAGCGAGGAACTGATTCGACCTTCGGTAACGGCTTGAGATCAAGCCCGCAGATGAGATCGAGTAAGGCCTGATGTTCTGCGCGGATGCCGGTGAGTTTCACACCCTTGTCCCGCAGGCCGCACAGGAACAACGCACCTGGCGTATCGAGGCTGTCGAGTTTGGCAATATCCAGCGCGCGCGATGGTCCTGGCTTCGACCATTGCTTCAGGGCATTCTTTGCGTTGGTGAGCGTAACTATTTCTAGCGCACCCGCTAGCGCGAGATGATCGCCATCGCCGCTGACAACAACCGTTGGCGGGGACGGTTCTGCGGGAACTTGCTGCTTGCTTGCAGGCACACTGGTCATGGGTCGTCCGGAGCGCGATATTTATGGGTCTTGCAGCGTCGGATTGGCACCTGCTGTCAATGCCCACATAGGATAGAAATTATATCGCGCTGCCTCAAAATGCTCTGTGCGGTAGCGCGCACAGCAAGATAAGCGACTATCCCACTTTGCGAGCTGGCCGTTTTGAGACTGGAGACGTTGTATGCAAATACATTTAACCCCTCAATTGGCGGGATCCACGACGTAGTTCTTTTTCGATTGCAAATAGGCTACCTCGGCAAAACCGGAGGGCACAATGTCGCGGTCGACCACGTGATACAGCTGATGAAAATCGATTCCCTGTTCGCGCAAAGTATTGTCGCAAACATCAAATTGCACGCCTTTAGCTTTCAGCGCGTCTATTTTTTGTTGGACTGCGGGGTCTGGGTTCTTCAATAACGACACACCTTTTGCGTAGAGTACGACTGTGCTTTGCATCTTTCCGCCCCATTTCGCAACAGAGTCTAAGCTATTTTCTATATTGCGTAATTTCATGCCTTGAATGGCTTTATCATCGGTCGTGATCGGTACCACGATTTTCATAACGCCATATTGTTCGTGGCTCATTTTGGGTTCAACGTAGCTGCCGAGCTTAGCCTCCGGAGATTTTACGCCAGCGTCTGCAGATGGTTTTTCGTCGGCGGTTGCGTGTACCGCGCTTGCCAAAAATATTGAACTAATTACGGAAACTAAAATATTTCGAGTACGTTTCATGATTTGCTCCTACTTCAGTTAATAAAATCATTCTCCGAAAAAATTGCCTTCTGGCAATTAAATTGGAGAGTGGGTGCGAGAAAAAGTTCGTATTGGATTCAAAAACTTCAGTATTTCGTTGCCCACATTAGTTATTGGTAGCGAATAGTATGCCAAGCAAAGTGTCGGCTTCATTTGATATGTTACGGCGCAAGTAGCCCGTTTTCGACGTATGACGCGGAGTAGGTCGACACGATTTCC
>JANMQQ010000338.1:0-16491 GCA_031370545.1 Gammaproteobacteria bacterium | reverse complement strand
CTGTGCATCGACGTCATTCAGAAGCGGCTTGATGAAGCGCATAGCATCCGCATCACCGGTCAAACTCAGATAATGACAAGCATCGGCACGCACGCGGGCATCCGCATGTTGCGTCAATGCACCAAGCGCACCAGCATGATGTCTCAACACGGCGCTACCTTGTAGGTGCTCGAAAATTGCGCCGATACCTACCTGCACGTGCATGTCGGTTTGGATGTCGGCAAGCAGCAACAGCAATGCTTCCACGTAAAGTTCGTTGGCATCCACTGCGGCGATAGCCTGATTTAGCAGGCCACCTTTGAGTAAGTCCGACAGATAGTCCGCGCGACCTTGCGCGCTGCCGGTACGCTGCGTCCATCGCTCCAGTTCCGCTGTCGTGCGTGCGCCGCTCAATGCGAACTCGCCCACGCGCACCCGTGGCACAGAACGCACGCCGTGCTGCTGCGCAATTTCTGGATGGGTGTGGATGTTGACTATTTCCAGTCGGCCGATTACGCCACGCTTGAGCAATTCACTCAAACTTGCAAGCACAATTGGACAGTGCGCGCAGCCCGGGGCCAACAGCATAAATGCATCGGGGGCAGATAACGTGGTGGTCATGAATCCGTAAAAACCCCTATGGTGCCCGGCGTGGTTTTCGCCGAGTGTAGAAGCGTAGCCACAAAAAGACGAGAGGACGAAACATGCAACTGCCTTTACAAGTGACTTTCCGCGACATGCCGCGTTCTGACGCGGTCGAAGCCAAAATCCGCGAGCGTGCCGACAAGCTCGACAAATTTTTTCACAACATCATGAGTTGCCGCGTTGTCATTGAGGCGCCGCATACCCACCATCACCAAGGCAAGCGTTATCACGTACGTATTGATCTCACCGTACCGCACGACGAACTGGTTGTTAGCCGCGACCAACATGCTGACCGGACGCATGAAGACGTTTATGTCGCGATCCGCGATGCGTTCGACGCCGCGCAACGGCAACTAAAAAATTACGCGCGCAAACAGCGGCATAATGTCAAGACCCACGACGCCCCGCCACGCGGCAAAGTTACCGAAGTATTCCCGCACATGGATTACGGCTTGATTCACACCAGTGATGGGCGCGAAGTGTATTTTCATCGCAACAGCGTACTCAATGGCGGTTTCGACCATCTGGAACTCGGTACGCCGGTCCGCTTTGCGGAAGAGATGGGCGAGGAAGGCCCGCAAGCCAGCACGGTACAACCTTCAGGTAAACCCCAACACGCAACGTAAGAGGAGGACGAGGGTCGACGCGCCAAGGTACCGAGCTTGGCGCGCCTTTTATTAATGTTGAGCTAGGGAACCCTTGGGCGGAACATCGGCAGCAAAAATCTGTTCGGCATCGACAGCGTCAAAGTGATATTTCTGGTTGCAGTATTCGCAGGTGATCGAAACTGCGCCTTGTTCCTTGATGATGTCGCGCACTTCCTCGGGGCCCAACGCGCGCAGCATGTTGCGTACGCGGTCACGTGAGCAGGTGCAGCGAAAGCTCATCGGCTCCGCTTCGAACACGCGCAAATCTTCTGCACTGAACAACCGTCGCAGCAAATCAGAGGGACTCAAGCTTAACAACTCTTCCGGCGTGACCGTGGATGCAAGCGTCTGAACGCGATTCCACAAATCCTCGTCTTGCCCGGCATGCGCGGCGCTGTCCGGCAAGCGTTGCAGCAACATCCCGACCGCCAGGCTCTCATTTGCGACCAACCATAATTGCGTTTTGAGCTGCTCGGAACGCTCGAGATAGTGGCCCAGCGCCTGCGCAATATTGTCGCCTTCGAGACTCACAATGCCCTGATAGCGTTCCATGTCGGCGCCTGGGTCGATGGTGATCACCAGATTTCCCGCACCCGTGAGTTCGCTGAGTGGCCCGGGTGCAACGGCACTGACCCACTTCGCCAAACCACGTACCGTGCGTTGCGAAGTGCACTCTGCCACCAGTGTGGTGATCGGCCCGGTGCCACGTATTTGCATAATCAGGGAACCGTCGAATTTAACCGTGCCCGACAACAACGCCGCCGCCGCCAGATATTCGCCCAACGTTTCACGTACCACCGGCGGATAGTCATGACGCTCGAGCACCGCGCGCCACGTCGCGTTCAAATACACCAGCTCACCGCGCACGGGTGCGTTTTCAAAAATAAAGCGGCGTAAAGTGTCGGCGTCTTGCATGGCCGAAAGTTTAGCACGGGCCATTAAGTGCGGGAGCCCAAGCATCAGCGAGATTTTTGGACTTATCCGGCGATGGAAAAATTTTGCGCTCGCCTGACTTGAAACATCGACAAGCTGTTCGCCGTCACTTCAGTTCGTGAAGGAGGCTACCGGTGTCAAAATACAATATTTTTCCCGCACTACTCGCATTGACCCTGTTCATGTCAATTCCATCTGCGGCATGCGCCGACGTCTATGACAATGGCATGGACGCTTATCAATCCGGCGATTACGCGCAAGCACTCGAGCTGTGGAAGCCTCTTGCCGCAAACGGGCACGCTCAAGCGTCTTACAACCTCGGCTTCATCTACGAATTCGGCTACGGCGTCGCACCCAGCGACACGGAAGCCTTCAACTATTATTTGCGCGCCGCGCAACTGGGGCATGTTCAAGCGCAACAGACGGTGGCCTGGATGTACCAACGTGGCAAAGGGGTCACAGCTAATCTTGCTCAGGCCGCACATTGGGCGAGCCTCTCCGCAAATTCAAGCGGATCGGGAAGTGAAACTGACATGTTGACGTTTATGGAACAACTACAATCTGAGCTACAAAATGCTGGCGCTCGCTACGACGCACAAAAGGCGAAACAACACCATCCGCTATTAGAACTTGAAGCAAGCAATCAAATATCGTGACCTGCTACATGAACCTAGAAACGGCAGTTGACCGCTTAAGGCACAAGCGAGTGGGTACAGGTATTGATATTTTTGGCCCATACATGGCTTATCCAGAAGGTGAGGCCCGCTACGACCTGCGCAACACGATTCCCTTCGCTGTCTTCAAAATGACCGACGTAACCGTACTGCCCGATACTCGTTTTTGAGCGCAACAACTTGCCGCCATTTTTTTCCACACGCTGAAGCGTGGCGTCGATGTCGCTCACTGTGAAATACACCATCGTGCCCGCATGCGAAGGCACATACGACTCAGCCTTCACCAACGCCCCGGCAGCTCCGGCTCCTCCTTGGGCCATCGGAAACCAGGCCATTTTCAACGCACCCATGTCCTGCACCGACAATGCAACTCCGAACACCTGCTCATAAAAATTCTTGGCGCGCTGCAAATCGTTGACGGGAATTTCAAACCAGCTGACGGGATTGGATTGCGGTGACATGCTCATTCCTCCTGGATAAAGCCGATCCTCCGCTTCTTCTCCGGAACCGGCGTCGTCATCAATTCACGAATCGCTGTGAGAATCGCAGTGATCGCCTCGTCGTGGGTGTCGACTTTTCCGGCCAGCTCATCGAGCTTGCGCGCGAGCACTTTGTTCGACGCAAGCAATCCGCGCAGGCGCACGAAGGCGCGCATTATTTCGATGTTCACGGCGATGGCGCGGGGGCTGTTGAGAATACCTGACAACATGGCCACACCTTGTTCGGTGAAGGCGTACGGAGCATAGCGACGCCCACCACGCCCCGGCTTTTCGTTTGAGATCACAGATTGTGATTTCAAACCGCCCGTCTCTTCTGCAGTGAGCTGGAACATAAAATCATCCGGAAAACGTTCGATATTACGTTTGACAGCCTGAACCAACAGCCGCGTCTCCACTTGATACAACGCTGCCAAATGCGAATCCAAAAGCACTCGTTGCCCACGTAGTATGACGATGGATTGAGCGACATCATCCATTCGAACTGCAGCTTGCTTCTTTTCCGCCATGAGCCCTCGCTTTACTACCCGATATGCGCAGTTTGTTTGAGATCACAATTTGTGACCTCAAATCCAAAGGATGTCTACGCCTTCAACTTCTTCTGCAGCAACTCATTCAACTGCGCGGGATTGGCTTTGCCTTGGCTGGCCTTCATCACCTGGCCCACGAAGAAGCCGAACAGCTTGTCTTTACCGGAACGGAATTGAGCAAGCTGTTCTGGATTGGCGGCCATGATCTCGTCGATGATTTTTTCAATCGCGCCGGTGTCGGTGACTTGCACTAAGCCCTTGGCTTTAATCACCGCGTCGGCATCGCCTTCGCCAGCCCACATGGCTTCGAACACGGTCTTGGCAATTTTTCCGGAGATGGTGTTGTCGACAATACGCGCGATCATGCCACCCAGCATCATGGCTGAGACGGGGCTGAGCGTGACATCAAGATTGTTTTTGTTCAGCAGGCCGGACAGATCACCCATCACCCAGTTCGCTGCAAGCTTGGGGGATTTGCATACATCCGCGACCTGTTCGAAATAGTTGGCCATTTCGCGCGTGGCGGTGAGTACACCGGCGTCGTATGTCGACAAGCTGTATTGAGCGACGAAGCGTTCTTTCTTTTGGTCGGGCAATTCCGGTAGCGTGGCTTTGACACTGCTGATGAAAGCCGCATCCAACTCCACCGGCAACAGGTCCGGATCGGGGAAGTAACGGTAGTCCATCGCTTCTTCCTTCGACCGCATGGCGCGGGTCTCGTCTTTATCGGGATCGTACAGGCGGGTTTCTTGTTTCACTTTGCCGCCACCTTCGATCAACTCAATTTGCCGCTCGATTTCGTGCAGGATGGCGCGCTCGACGAAGCGGAACGAGTTGATGTTTTTCAACTCGGCGCGCGTGCCGAATTTTTCCTGGCCTTTGGGCCGCACCGACACGTTGGCGTCGCAGCGGAACGATCCTTCCTGCATGTTGCCGTCGCAGATTTCCAGGTAGCGCACCAGCGAATGGATACGCTTCATGTAGGCGACGGCTTCTTTGGCCGAACGCATATCCGGCTCGGACACAATTTCCAGCAACGGGGTACCGGCGCGATTTAGGTCGATGCCGGTCATACCGTGGAAATCCTCGTGCAAGGATTTGCCTGCGTCTTCTTCCAAGTGCGCGCGTGTGATGCCGACAGTCTTACTAACACCGTCATCCAGCTCAATAACAATACTGCCCTTGCCAACGATGGGGAGCTCGTATTGACTGATCTGGTAGCCTTTGGGCAAATCGGGATAGAAATAATTCTTGCGCGCGAACACCGAGCGCGGCGCGATAGTTGCGCCAACCGCAAGGCCGAACTTCACCGCCATGCGCACCGCTTCTTTATTCAACACTGGCAACACACCGGGCATGCCCAGATCAATCGCGCAAGCTTGCGTATTCGGCTCGGCACCGTAGGCGGTGGCCGCGCCGGAAAAGATCTTGCTCTTGGTGGAGAGCTGCGCGTGAATTTCCAAACCGATGACCGGTTCCCATTCCATAATTGTCTCCTTCACTCGCTTATAATCGACTCAACCCACACGACCCTGTGTCGCAGCGGTGACTGTTGCAACGCATTAAACAAACGTTGATCCGCCGTTACCATTTCACATGCTTCGGATTCGGCAAGTGCAACATAGAGGCTGTCGTACACGGTGCGATCCAATGCGCGGGCAATTTCGAATGCAGGATTTACCAATCTGTTTGCCGAATGAAACTGAATTGGCACCGTGGGTAACGCGTTCAAAACATCGCGAGCATCAACTTCGCTCAGCTCGTTGCGCCGAATTTTTTTCCAAAGTACGTTGGCGAATTCTGGCAAAAATAAATCAGGTGCGATCAGCTCCGACTCGTCATTCAGCAGACACAATGCAGCATCCGTATGAATCTCGGGAATGAACCACTTGACCGCAACGCTGGCATCGACAACGTACTTTTTCAACGCGTGCGATCCTCAGCGATCAACTCCGCGCTATCGGTGTGGACGCGGCCGCTCAATCTGCGACGCAGTTGTGCCGCGAGTTTGCGCGCCGACGTGAAGTCTTGCTGGACTGCCTGCTCGATAATGGTTTTCAACTCGCTTTGCAACGTATGTCCATGTTGCTTCGCACGCGCCTTCAACCGCTCGACCACGGATTCATTCAGCCCTTTTACGATCACTTGTGCCATATCAATACTCCTCATCTGGTGCGCGATGAGTCGCGCTCGATTATTCAAAGCCTTTCGGCGCGCGCAGATGCCAATCGGTCGCCTGTTGATATTGATGTGCGATGTTCAGCAAGCGGGCTTCGTCGAAATAATTACCCATCAATTGCAAACCGACCGGGCGCTGACCGACAAAGCCGACGGGTATTGACATGCCGGGAATACCGGCGAGATTTACTGCGATGGTGTAGATGTCGGACAGGTACATGGTCACCGGGTCGTCGGTTTTTTCGCCGAGATTAAACGCGACAGTGGGTGAGGTCGGACCCATGATGACGTCAACTTCTTTGTACGCGTTTTTGAAATCGTCTGAGATCAGGCGGCGCAGCTTTTGCGCTTTTAAATAGTACGCGTCGTAGTAGCCGGAGCTCAATGCATAGGTGCCGATCATGATGCGGCGTTTTACTTCGGCACCGAAGCCTTCGCCGCGCGAGCGCTTGTACAGATCCATCAGGTCAACCGGTTGATCGCAGCGATAGCCGTAACGCACTCCGTCGAAGCGCGACAGGTTGGACGAACATTCGGCAGGCGCGACCACATAATACGTCGGCACGGACAGGCCGCTGTTCGGCAGGCTGATTTCTTTAATCTTGGCACCGAGCTGTTCGTATTGTTTGAGCGCGTCGCGAATTACCTGCTCGACTTTACTGTCAAGACCCTGACCGAAAAACTCCTTGGGGATGCCGATGCGCAATCCGGCCAGCGATTGAGTCAAGCCTGCGGTGTAATCCGGTACCGGCGTATCCACGCTGGTGGAATCTTTGCTGTCGAACCCGGCGATCACGTTCATCAGCAGCGCGACATCTTCTGCGCTGCGCGCCATCGGCCCGCCCTGATCCAGGCTCGAAGCGAACGCGATCATGCCGTAACGCGATACGCGGCCATAGGTCGGCTTCAACCCGGTCAGATTACAAAGTGCCGCAGGTTGACGAATGGAGCCACCCGTGTCAGTGCCGGTGGCAATCGGCGCAAGCCGCGCGGCCACTGCTGCCGCTGAACCACCGGATGAGCCGCCAGGCACGGCATTCAAATCATAGGGGTTGCGCACCGGGCCGAAAAAACTGGTTTCGTTCGACGAGCCCATCGCAAACTCATCCATGTTGGTTTTGCCCAGCATCACCATGCCCGCATCATCGCAGCGCCGCACCACGGTTGCGCTATAAGGTGCGATGAAATTGGCGAGCATTTTCGAACCGCAGGTGGTTTTCACGCCTTGGGTGCAAAAAATATCTTTCTGCGCCAGCGGCACGCCGGTGAGTGCTGTGGCTTGACTTTTTGCAATGCGCGCGTCCGCCGCGTTCGCCTGCTTGAGCGCAAGCTCGTCGGCCACGGTCACGAACGCATTCAGCTGCGGGTCGTGTTTGGCGATGCGTTGCAAATAAGCGCGCGTAAGCTCGGCACTGGAGAATTTTTTGGCTTTGAGTCCGGCGGACAATTCGGCAAGGCTGAGTGTGTGCATGGACATCCTTTTATTTTTTATCGACTACACTTTGAAAGCGAGCTACTCAAGCACCTTAGGCACCAGATACAAACTGCAATCCACCTGCGGTGCGATGGATTGAAATGTGTCGCGTTGGTTGGTTTCGCTCACGACGTCTTCGCGCAAACGTTGCGCGGTATCAAGCGGGTGCGCCATCGGCAACACGTTGCGGGTGTCGACCTGGTTCATTTGTTCGACCAGCGCCAGGATGTTGGACAAGTTGCGACTGTACAGTTCGATGTCCTGTTCGCTGATGGCTAGGCGCGCGAGGTGCGCGATTTTTTCCACGTCGGCTTTGCTTAAAGACATGTGCGGGCTCTCTGATAATCCTTAGGAAAAATTTAAGGCGTAAAAGTTACCATAGTCATGCAGTCGCTACCACGCTCGCGCAGCTCAAGTGAGGGACGTGACCAGTCGTTAATGTGGGATGACTCGCGCCGCTTGAGCGCGGGAACAAACCTTGCTGAAGCAAAACACCGCTGCTAGAGTAAGCCGTATTTTTCCCCGTCCAAAAATTCAGGAACCGATTCCATCATGTTCTCCCGCCTCTCCGGAATGTTCTCTAATGATTTGTCCATCGACCTTGGTACGGCCAACACGCTGATTTATGTACGCGGGCAAGGCATCGTACTCAATGAACCGTCGGTGGTTGCAATTCGTCAAGAACGGGGACCGGGTGGTCCGCGCACCATCGCCGCCGTCGGCGCCGAAGCCAAACGCATGCTCGGCCGCACGCCGGGAAACATTGTCGCAGTGCGACCGCTGAAGGACGGCGTGATCGCCGACTTCACCGTGACTGAAAAAATGTTGCAGCACTTTATTAAAAAAGTACATCAGGATAAGTTTCGTTTTTTCCGGCCCAGCCCACGTGTGCTGGTCTGCGTGCCGTGCGGTTCAACCCAAGTTGAACGGCGTGCGATCAAAGAATCCGCCGCCGGTGCCGGTGCGCGTGAAGTGTATTTAATAGAAGAGCCGATGGCTGCTGCTATCGGTGCCGGTTTACCGGTGTCGGAAGCCAGCGGCTCGATGGTGGTGGATATCGGCGGCGGCACCACGGAAGTCGCGATCATTTCATTGTCGGGCATTGTGTACTCGGCGTCGGTGCGCATCGGCGGCGACCGCTTCGACGAAGCGATCATCTCGTACATCCGCCGCAACTACGGCACGCTGATCGGCGAGTCCACCGCAGAAAAAGTCAAGCATGAGATCGGCTCGGCCTACCCGGGCGACGAAGTTCGCGAACTCGAAATCAAGGGCCGCAACCTGGCCGAAGGCGTGCCGCGCAGCTTCACCGTCAACAGCAACGAAATTCTCGAAGCCTTGCAAGACCCGTTGTCGGGCATCGTCAGTGCGGTGAAAACGGCGCTCGAGCAAACGCCGCCTGAACTCGGGTCCGATGTCGCCGAGCGCGGCATGGTGCTCACCGGCGGCGGTGCATTGTTGCGCGGCCTGGATCGCCTGCTACAAGAAGAAACCGGTTTGCCGGTGGTCATTGCCGAAGATCCGCTCACCTGCGTGGCCCGCGGTGGCGGACGCGCACTTGAAATGCTGGACGAAGCCGGCGGCGAATTATTCCTGGTCGAATAAAACCTTGGCGCCGTTGTCCAAAATCCGATTGCAAGCTGCGTACGCGCGTTACTCGATTTTCTGTTAGCCATGTCAGCGGAGCTTCACCATTAAACAACTGTTTGCTGTCGGCACGACCGCGACCCTCCGGTTAGTGTTTTTGGCCGCCCTTTCGATCGTGCTCATGATTCTGGACCAACGCGCGAACTACCTTGAAACGGTTCGCGGCGCTGTTTCTGTTGTGCTGTATCCACTGCAATTCATGATCGACGCGCCGATGCGTGCCAGCTCCTGGGCGGGCGATACGCTGACTTCGCGCAGCGCGCTGCTGCAGGAACTCGAAGACCTGCGCACGCGCCAACTGGTCTATAAAACCGAGCTGCAAAAGCTCGTCGCGGTGGAAACCGAAAATCGTCGCTTGCGTGATTTGCTGCAATCATCACAGCGGGTCACACACAAAGTTTTGATCGCGGAAATCCTGGCTGCGGATATGGGTAATTCCGGTCGCCAGGTCGTGATAAATAAAGGCTCGGATCACGGTGTGTTTCGCGGCCAGCCGATTTTGGACTCCGACGGAGCGATGGGGCAGGTCATTCATGTTGGGCCGATTTCCAGCACCGCGATGTTGCTGACCGACGCCAACAGCGCCATCCCGGTGCAGGTGTTACGCAATGGTTTGCGCTCGATTGCAGTCGGCAGCGCCGATCAAAATTCCCTGGAACTACCTTACCTGGCGAACAACGCCGATGTTGAAATTGGCGACCTGCTGGTGTCATCGGGTTTGGGCGGACGATTCCCCTCCGGCTTTCCGGTCGGGCGGGTAACCGCAGTCGAAAAAGACATGCGCCAGTCTTACGCCAAAGTGGTCGCCACGCCCAGTGCCCGTCTCGACCGGGTACGCGAAGTGCTGCTGGTGTTTTCAGATCACGACCAGACCCCTCCCACCGACGCTCCGTCCGCCGCACCCACGGCAGGCGCGGCACAATCCCGGTAACCGCGCATGGCACTACGCGAACATACCGGCGGCGGCTTGATCTTCTTCAGCTTCATTGCGGCGTTATTGCTGACGATTGTGGTGTTGCCCGATTGGGCACGTCCCGCGCGTCCGGAACTTGTGACCATGATGCTGATCTACTGGTGCTTGATGGTGCCTGAGCGCGTTGGCGTGGGCATGAGCTGGTTAATCGGCCTGATGATGGATGTCGCGCAGGGCGCATTGCTTGGGCAGCACGCGTTGGCGTTTGCGCTGATCGCGTGGATCACTTTAAAACTGCATCAACGCATCCGCGTGTTTCCGATCTGGCAACAGGCGCTGAGCGTGTTTTTGTTGTTGGTGCTCAGCGAGATGTTGATCCTGTGGATCAAGGGTATCGCGGGCCATCCGCCGCAGGGCTGGAGTTACTGGTTGCCGTCGATCACGAGCATGGTGCTGTGGCCGTGGTTTTTCTCCTTCATGCGTACCGTGCGGCGCTATTTTGTCCACGCGTAAGATGGCATAGCAATGCGCATCACAATTAAAGATCATTTCCGCGAAACTGAAATCTTTTTGGGACGCGTGGTATTCGCCGGATTTGTCGTTCTGGCGCTGGTGTTGACAGTTATTGGCCGACTGGCTTACTTGCAAATGATCCAGCACGACCACTACACCACCTTGTCGCAAAGTAACCGCATTCACTTGCTGCCGGTGGCACCCAATCGCGGATTAATTCTGGACCGCGACGGCGTGGTGCTGGCGCAAAACTACCCGACCTTTACACTTTCCATCACGCCGGAACGCGCACATGGCGTCAATGACACACTGACCCGACTGGCGGAAGTCATCAACCTGGATGAGGTTGATATCCAGCGTTTCAGAAAGCAATTGCGACATGGCCGCGCCTACCAGACCATTCCGCTGCGCTTCCATTTAAGCGATGAAGAAGTCGCGCGTTTTGCGCTGGATCGCTATATGTTTCCCGGCGTGGAACTGGCCGCACCACTCACACGCCATTACCCGCAAGGCGAACTCGCCGCACATGTGGTCGGCTATGTCGGTCGAATCGACGAACAGGAAGTGGCGACGCTGGCGGATGTCAACAACTACGACGGCACCAATCACATCGGCAAGACCGGCGTTGAGAAACAATACGAAGATGTCTTGCACGGTTTTGTCGGTAATCAGGAAGTGGAAACCAACGCGCAAGGCCGCATGATCCGCGTGCTGAATCGCAAAGAGCCAATACCTGGCACGCACTTGCATCTGAACATCAGCGCGTTGCTGCAAAAAACTGCGATGGACGCGCTCGGCGACAACAACGGCGCCGTGGTGGCCATCGACCCGCAAACCGGGGCGGTGCTGGCACTGGCGAGCAAACCGTCGTTCGATCCGAATCTGTTCGTCAATGGCATCGATTCCGCGACCTACAAGGCGTTGCTCAATTCGCCCGACCAGCCACTCTATAATCGTGCCGTGAACGGGCAATACCCGCCGGGCTCGACAATTAAGCCGTTCTACGCCATGGCTGCCCTGGAGTACAACATGCCGGAATCTACTGGCACGGTGTATTGTCGTGGTTTCTATCAACTGCCAGGCGATACGCATCGCTTCCGCGACTGGAAAAAAGAGGGACATGGCACCGTTGATATTGACCGTGCCATCACTGAATCCTGCGACGTCTACTTTTACACGCTGGCGGCCAACATGGGCATCGATCGCATGTCGCAATATCTCGGCTATTTTGGCTTTGGCGCGCGCACCGGTATTGACATCCCGAACGAGTTCACCGGCCTGCTGCCATCGCGCGCGTGGAAGCGTAAGGCGCGCAAAGACAACTGGTACACCGGCGAGTCCGTGTCGATGGGCATTGGCCAGGGCTACCTGTCACTCACACCGTTGCAACTGTCGGCCAACACAGCGGCGTTGAGTGTGCACGGCGTGCGCAGAACTCCGCGCGTGGTCCACTCGCTTGAAAACCCGGACACCAACGAGCTGCAAGCGGTCAACGCGATTGCCTTGCCCAATGTGCCAACCCTGGTTCCGGAACATTGGACCACGGTCATTACCGCAATGACCCATGTAGTCAACGGTGCGCGGGGCACGGCCAAAGGCATCAGCAAAGACATCACCTATATCATGGCGGGCAAAACCGGCACCGCCCAGGTCTTCGGCTTGAAGCAGGATGAGAAATACAAAGAATCTGAGGTCGAAAAGAAGCTGCGCGACCACGCTTGGTTCATGTCGTTCGCACCCGCAGATAATCCGCGCATTGCGGTGGCGGTAATTGTTGAGAACGGCGGACACGGCGGCTCCACCGCCGCACCGATTGCCCGCAAACTAATGGACGCTTATCTGGTGCCCAAGCCCGCGTCATGAAACTCGCCGACCTCACCCGTTTCGGTTATGCCGACAGCAATCGCGACTCCAAAAGATCGCTGGCGGTGCGCTTGCACATTGACGTACCGCTGTTTTTCGGTTTGGCAATGTTGGGCGTGATCAGCTTGGTGATTCTCTACAGCTCCAGCGGCCGGGATATCGACACCGTAATCAGGCAATCGCTGCGCATTTTATTGGCGTTTGGATTGATGTTGGCGCTGGCACAAATATCCCCGCAACACTTGCAGCGCTGGTCGCCTTGGCTTTACGCGAGCGGGCTGATTTTGCTGGTTTTGGTGCTCGGCATCGGGCACATCGGCAAGGGCGCGCAACGTTGGCTCGACATCGGCTTTGTGCGCTTTCAGCCGTCGGAAATCATGAAACTGGGCGTGCCGATGATGTTGGCTTGGTTTTTTGCTGAACATCCGATCCCGCCGCGCTTCTGGCGCATGGTGCTGGCGGCGGCGCTGATTGCGGCACCGGTGGCACTCATCGCCAAGCAACCGGACCTGGGCACCGCAATGCTGATCAGTGTGGGCGGATTTCTAGTGCTGTTTTTTGCGGGCATGTCCTGGAAGCTGCTGGTGGGCATGGGTGTCACCGGCGGGGCGCTGGCGCCGATCGCCTGGTCGATGATGCATGACTACCAACGGCAGCGGGTGTTGACGTTTATCAATCCCGAGACCGACCCGCTGGGCACCGGCTACCACATCATTCAATCGACGATTGCGATTGGCTCCGGTGGTACCTACGGCAAGGGCTGGTTAAATGGCACGCAGTCGCAGCTCGACTTTTTGCCCGAGCGTTCGACCGACTTTATTTTTGCAGCATTTTCGGAAGAATTCGGTTTTATCGGTGGGTGTGTACTGCTGGCGGTCTACATGTTCGTCGTCGCGCGCTGCTTGTACATTTCCGCACAAGGCCAGGATACTTTTGCGCGCCTGTTATCGGCGAGCCTGGCCGTGACTTTTTCTGGTTATGTCTTTATCAATACTGGAATGGTAACCGGATTATTGCCGGTGGTCGGTGTACCGTTGCCGTTGGTGAGCTATGGCGGCACGTCGATTGTGACGCTGATGGCCGGATTCGGCATCCTCATGTCGATCCACACACATCGTAAGTTGCTGCCAACCTAAAACGGGTGTTGTTATGAATCTGGCCTCCATAACCTGCGCAGTTGCACTGATTGGATTACTGGCAACCCACGCCGCCATGGCGGCTGGAACTGGCTTTAAAAAAGCCACCGTGCGCAAGTTTGTCGACGACATGGTCACCAAGTATGACGTGGACGCAGCCGAGGTCACCCGCTTGCTTCGCCATGCGCGCGCGCAACCAAAAATTATTGCCGCGATGCGCCGCCCGGCTGAAGCCAAGCCCTGGCACCAATATCGCGAATTGTTTTTGACGCCCACCCGAATTGAGGAGGGCGCCGCATTTTGGGTAAACGCAAAACCCTGGCTCACCAAGGCTGAGGAACAGTACGGCGTGCCTGCGGAAATCATCGTCAGCATTCTGGGCGTGGAGACGCAATACGGTCGACATCGCGGCAAATTCAAGGTCCTCGACGCGTTGACCACGCTGGCGTTTAACTACCCGGAGCGCGCGGAATTTTTTCGTTCGGAGCTTGAGCAGTTCATCCTGCTGACGCGTGAAGAACATCTCAACGCATTGACGTTGACTGGCTCGTATGCAGGCGCAATCGGCACTCCGCAGTTTATGCCGTCAAGCTATCGCCGTTTTGCAGTCGACTTTGACGGTGACGGAAAAAAGGATCTCATTGGCAGCATCGCAGACACCATTGGTTCGGTCGCAAATTATTTCAGCAACCATGAATGGCGCTCCGGACAACCGGTCGTTGCCCGCGCAACCGTCCGCGGCGAAGGCTATCGGACGCTGCTGGAACAAGGCATCAAGCCACAAACCAGTTTGGCGAATTTCGCCGGTTACGGCGTCACCATCACTGGCGTGCAACCTGCTGGAGTCGAGCTGGGCGCGCTGATTGAACTTGCCGCAGCGAAAGGCCCGGAGTATTGGGTGGGCCTGCAAAATTTTTATGTCATCACCCGCTACAACCATAGCCCGCTGTACGCCATGGCCGTATATCAACTCGCCCAGGAAGTGCGTGTGCAGCACGATGTGAGCGTTGCACATAACTGATGCTGATGCGAACGCTCAACGCGCGCGTTCTGGTCATCGCGCTGGTGCTTGGCGGGTGTAGCAGCATTCCGCAAAAAGACAGCGCACCGTCGCGGCCCGTTGATGTCAATACCGTGCCCGATGCGGTGCCACGCGCCGAACCGTTGAGCAAATACGGCAACCGTCCCAGCTATCAAGTCAATGGGATCACTTATCAGGTGTTACCTGACGCCACCGGTTACAGCGAGCGCGGTATCGCCTCGTGGTATGGCAGCAAATTTCATGGTCAGCGCACCTCCAGTGGCGAACCCTACGACATGCACGCGATGACCGCAGCCCATCGTTCATTGCCGCTGCCGTGTTACGCACGCGTCACCAATTTGCAGAATGGCCGCAGCGTGGTGGTAAAAATCAATGATCGCGGCCCGTTCCACGAAAATCGTCTGATTGATTTATCGTACGCCGCTGCTGCCAGGCTTGACATTTTACCCAGCGGCACGGGAATGGTTGAGGTGCATGTGATCTCCGCGCGCGAATCAACACCACCGTCACCGCCAGTTGCGCCTTCCGGCCCGCCGCCGCGCTTGTACGTGCAGCTCGGCGCGTTCGGGCAAGTTGAAAATGCACAGCGTATGTCGGACAAGTTACGGGACAATGGATTCCAGCCGGTCATTGTGCCGATCCAACAAGGCGCGGCGCTCGTACACCGGGTACGTCTTGGACCCTTACCCTCGGTGGATTTTGCGGACGATCTGGTACGCAAACTGTCGCAGCTTGGGTTCTCACAACGACTGGTGGTGGTGGATTGAAGAAGCGAAACCCATGAAAGCACTCTTTGCACTTTTTACAGCGCTCAAATTAGGAAAAGTCTTGCTCACTGGCGGCACGATGCTGCTGTCGGTGTTTGCCTATGCGTTCATTTTCGGAATTTGGTATGCGGTCGGCTTCGTGCTGCTGATCTTCGTGCACGAGATGGGGCACTTCCTGGCCGCACGGCAAAAAGGGCTGAACGTCGGGGCGCCGGTGTTTATTCCCTTCGTTGGCGCGTGGATCAATCTCAAGGATCTGCCCCACGATGCGGAAATGGAAGCCTACATCGGCCTGGCCGGACCACTGGTGGGCACCGTGGGCGCGTTAGCCTGCTATTTTTTGGCGCGCGAGCTTGACAGCGATTTGCTGCTGGCGCTGTCCTACGCAGGATTTTTTCTCAACCTGTTCAACCTGATTCCATTGCACCCGTTCGACGGCGGACGCGTAACCGCGATCATCTCCCCGCGCATGTGGCTGGTCGGCGTTCCAGTCCTGATCGCCTTGTTTATCTATCGACCGAGCCCGATGCTGATCATCATGGCGTTGCTGGCTGCACCGTCGGTCATGCAAGCACTGCGCTACGATCCCAAAGCCCCCGAAAACGAAAAGTACTACGGCGTGCGCACCGCAACCAAAATCACTTATGGAATTTACTACCTGATGCTGCTGGCGTTCCTCGCGATCATGACCAGCGAAGTGGACAACATGCTGCAAGGGGTGCGAGCTTTGCATTCGTAGTCGGAATACCAAACGCAATAGATGATCGCGTTGACTATTTTTTTTGATTTCAAAACGTTCCAGGCAGATGAATCTGCGTGAGCGTGGGTCGCGCAGGTATCAGATCTGCGGGATCGCCCGTCAGGTTCGGCAACCCCTTCAGCTGACTCAAAGGGGTCACGGGACAGGCACTATTGTTGATCCAGTGCAGCGCGGTCGCTACCGAGTTTTCGGCAGCGTCGCCCTGTGGCTTAGTGAGGTCATCTGCTGCCGAGCAAAATGTGCCACTGAACGTGGCATCGGGTAATCCGCTGAAGAAATCACCTTCGTTGTCG